>CAIYXD010000331.1 GCA_903930085.1 uncultured Flavobacteriia bacterium | reverse complement strand
AATACGTTATTTGGAGGCGAAGGTGTATTTTTTGCAACGCTAAAAGGTCCTGGAGATATCTGGTTACAAACGTTGCCAATTTCTCGATTGGCTTCTCGAATTCTATCTTACAGCCGAGGACCGAGAAAAGAGGAGGGAAGCATTTTGGGAGGGCTTGGAAATTTATTGGATGGTGACGGAAGGTAATTAATTCCTTAAAATTACTTGGTGTTTTTTTTCTCAAAGATATCGAAAAATTGAAATAGCATTCCTTTCCTGTAATTTTTGAGTTAAAAGCACTCTCGCAAGAAAAATTCCCCTTTACGGTGTAAAAGTTCTCAATTATTTGATTATCTTAATTTAGAAAATAAAAAATTATGCAAAAAAGATGGCTTATCAAAACGCCAATTGAATCTGCCGCTGTTGAGGAATTCCGATCCTCTTTAAAAGTTGATGCTATTGTCGCTGAACTATTACTACAAAGAGAAATAAATACGTTCGAACAAGCGGAATACTTTTTTCGACCGAAACTGGAGCAACTTCATGATCCTTTTTTAATGAAAAATCTTCCAGAAGCAGTTGCACGAATAAATAATGCAATCGAAAACGAAGAGAAAATACTATTATTTGGCGACTATGATGTGGACGGAACAACGGCTGTTGCTCTATTGTATAGTTTTTTAAAAGAACACCACAATAAATTGGATTTCTATATCCCGAATCGCTATACAGAAGGATATGGTGTAAGTTATCAGGGAATTGATTTTGCTTCTGAAAATGAGTTCACTTTAATTATCTCATTGGATTGTGGTATTCGTTCGGTTGAACATGTCAAATATGCAAAAGAAAAAGGAATTGATTTTATTGTTTGTGACCACCATAATCCTGGCAATGAACTTCCGGACTGTTTGGTTTTAGATCCAAAACAATTGGATTGTCCGTATCCTTTTAAGGAACTTTCTGGCTGCGGAGTTGGCTTTAAATTGTTGCAAGGATTGTGTATTCAGAACGCTTGGGATCTCTCTTCATTATTCCAACATTTGGATCTGTTGGCGGTGAGTATTGGAGCAGATATTGTTTCGGTCACAGGAGAAAACCGCATATTGTGTTACCACGGAATGCTCCAATTGAACAATAAACCAAGAGCTGCATTCAAAGAATTGTTGGCAATTGCAAAACGAGAATTTCCGGTTACGCTTACGGATGTGGTTTTTACAATTGCACCAAGAATCAATGCTGCTGGCCGTTTGCGTTCGGGTAAGCATGCCGTAGAATTGATGATTTCTGATAATACGGCAGAAATAAAACGGATTGCAGCAGAAATAAATGCAGACAATCTAGAAAGGCGACAATTGGATCAATTAATCACTTCTGAAGCTTTGGACTTAATTGAACTAGACGAAACGTTTAACAAAAGAAAATCAACGGTTGTTTTTAAAAACGATTGGCACAAAGGGGTTGTTGGTATTGTTGCTTCCCGCTTGATTGAAAGGCATTTTCGTCCAACAATCGTATTAACGGAATCCAATGGAATGGCAACTGGCTCTGCCCGAACCGTAAATGATTTTGATATCCATGCCGCTTTAGAGAAATGTGAGCACTTATTGGAACAATTTGGGGGTCATACGCATGCGGCGGGAATGTCATTGAAAATTGAAAATGTTCCTGCTTTTCAAACACTTTTTGAAAAGGTCGTTAAGGATTCCATTTCCAAAGAAGATGAATCTGCGGAACAACAAATTGATTTAGGACTGGATTTTGCTTCTATTTTCACCGTTGGAGAAAACCGCATGAAAGTGCCAAGATTAAAGCGAATATTAGAGCAGTTTGAACCCCATGGCCCACAAAATATGAAACCTGTATTTATGGCATCCAATGTTTTTTCTACTAAAGTAAACTTGTTGAATGAAGCACATTTGAAAATTTCCATGACCCAACCACATACCGATTGTATTTTGGAAGGAATTGGATTTAATATGGCAGATAAAATGGATTTTGTAGCTGCAGGCTTGGCTTTTGATGTTGTTTTTACCTTGGAAACGAATAAGTGGAGAGATCGGGAAACGATTCAGTTGAATATTAAAGATATTCGACCGACGGTAAGCTATACTTTTTAAAATGGATACAAGCAAAAAGCCACCTTATTCAGATGGCTTTTTTGCTTTTAATTCTGTTTATTTTATATCCGGCATCTCTCTTGTAAATGCTGGAATTCCTGTAATATCCATTCCGGTAATCAATAAGTGAATATCGTGTGTTCCTTCATATGTGACAACCGATTCAAGATTAGCCATGTGGCGCATAATAGAATATTCACTCGTAATTCCCATACCGCCATGAATCTGACGCGCTTCACGTGCAATATTCAATGCAATCTCTACATTGTTGCGTTTCGCCATTGAAATTTGAGCAGAAGTTGCCTTCCCTTCATTTCTCAATTGTCCGACGCGCAAAGTAAGAAGTTGCGCTTTGGTAATCTCCGTTATCATTTCCGCTAATTTTTTCTGAATCAACTGAAATGCTCCAATCGGAACACCAAATTGTGTGCGTTCTTTTGAATAACGCAGTGCTTGATCGTAACAGTCCATTGCTGCTCCTAGTGCGCCCCAAGCAATTCCAAATCGTGCTGAATCCAAACAACTAAGTGGTGCGCCAAGTCCTGAACGACCAGGTAAAATATGTGATTTAGGAACTTTTACGTCCACAAAAATTAATTCTCCAGTTGCCGATGCGCGCAATGAAAGTTTACCATGCATTTCTGGGGTAGAAAATCCTTCCATCCCACGTTCAACAATTACACCATGGATCCGTCCTGTTTCGTCTTTCGCCCAAACAACCGCAATATCTGCAAAAGGGGAATTCGAAATCCACATTTTTGCACCATTTAATATGATATGATCTCCAGCATCTTTAAAATTAGTTGTCATACCGGATGGATTGGATCCGTGGTCTGGTTCTGTTAAACCAAAACAACCCATCATTTCTCCTGTTGCTAATTTTGGTAAATATTTTTGACGTTGTTCTTCCGAACCATATTTCCAAATAGGGTACATTACAAGAGAAGATTGAACCGAAGCTGTTGAACGCAATCCAGAATCGCAACGCTCCAACTCTTGCATAATCAAGCCATATGAAATGTGATCTAATCCTGCACCACCGTATTCTTCTGGAATATAAGGCCCAAAAGCACCGATTTCGCCAAGTCCTGCCAAAAGGTGCATTGGGAAAGTTGCTTTTTCGTAATGTTCATCA
The DNA here is from genome assembly GCA_903930085.1 of uncultured Flavobacteriia bacterium. Classification (GTDB taxonomy): domain Bacteria; phylum Bacteroidota; class Bacteroidia; order Flavobacteriales_D; family Crocinitomicaceae; genus M0103. The sequence continues at coordinate 4,066 of CAIYXD010000331.1, read as the reverse complement.
ATAATCGGTGACACTTCTTTCTTTACCCAAGCTCTAGCTGTATCACGGACTAATTTATGTTCATCAGATAAAAGGTCATCCATGTTGAAATAATCTGGATGTGTGTATTGATCAGTTCTCATTTTATGATTTTTTTAAGTGACAAATTTAAATATATTTTATTGACAAGGAAAGAATCTTAGTGAAGGTTGTTAACTTTGTACTTTAAAGTTATTAGTATAACATAGCAAGTTGTTTTTGGTTCATTTTTTTAATGGTAGAATTAGCAGTGTTCCAATGGAGCTGGATATGCGTGTTCAGTCTTTTACACTTATACTAACCGGAATCTTAGCGACTTCCTTACTATTGGTTATTTTGGCCAGAATCAGAAATTCAAAGGCAATCCCTACGGTTCTTTCTGCATTTTTAAAAAACATGTCTATTGATCAGTATTTTAAAGCAAACATGCGGATGGAATCGCTTAGCTCTATTTTCTTAATACTAAATTATTTTGTTTGTTTTTCCGTATGTTTATTTCTGCTTTTTAGTCGCACACTTTCCCTTGACCTAGCATGGGCAATTGGGCTTTCTATTCTGATTCCGATTGGATTATTTATTTTGGACACAGCGAGTGTTATATTGGTTGGAGCAATTACTGGAGAATCCAAAAAGTTGAATAGCTCGTTAATTATAACACTTTCTTTGAATCAGTTTTTTGGCCTGTTTTTATCCTTGGTTTCTCTATTGTGGATAATGAATCCAGGGTTCAATACCGTTTACCTAGTTATTTTCGGATTACTCCTTGTTTTACAATACTTAACGCGTGTTTTGAAAAACACTGTAGCCATTTTGATAAATGGTGTGCCATGGTATTATTTAATTTTATACTTTTGCACACTTGAAATTTTGCCATTATATAGTGCTTACTACTATTTGGCAATGAATTTCGCAAGGTAATAAGAGATTTGAAAATTAATTTTATAGAACATTGGCAATCAAAACTATATTAGTATCTCAACCAAAACCGGAAGGAGATAAATCGCCGTATTATGATTTGGCGGAGAAATACAAATTAAAGATTGATTTCCGTCCATTCATTCACGTTGAAGGAGTTGGGGCCCAAGAGTTCCGTCTTCAGAAAATTAATATTCCAGAACACACAGCTGTGATTTTCACTTCAAAAACAGCTGTTGACCATTTTTTTCGTGTAGCAGAAGAAATACGTTTCGACGTGCCAGATGCAATGAAATATTTTTGCATCACAGAAGCTGTAGCTTTTTATTTGCAGAAGTATGTCACATATCGAAAAAGAAAGATATTTTTTGGTAAACATACCATTGAAGATCTTGCTGAACTCATGAAAAAGCACAAAGGTGAAAAATATTTATTGCCTTGCACAGATATTTTACGCGATAAAATCCCAGAGACTTTAGAAGAACAAAAAATCAATTTCTCGAAAGCAATTTTATACAAAACTGTTGCGTCTGATCTCTCAGATTTAGAAGATGTTTATTATGATTTATTGGTGTTTTTTAGTCCAGGCGGTATTGAATCTTTGTTGAAAAATTTCCCTGATTTCAAGCAAAACAATACAAGAATAGCAGCTTTTGGTCCTACAACCGCCAACGCAGTAATTAAGAACAATTTACGATTGGATATCCATGCACCAATGCCAAATGCACCTTCCATGACAGCAGCTATTGAAATATTCGTAAAGGAAGATTTAAAGAAAAAGTAATTTTTTTATTCCATTCCTTTTGTGCTCATGGCGAAAAGCCCCTTTTCTATTGATTTGTTCTTCTTATATTGTTACTAATTTTTAGGAGTCCAATAATCTTTTAGGAATTTATTTTTTTAAATTCGAGAAAAAGTTACTTTTACATTTATATTTCTTAATACTTAATTATAATAACTATGAAAAAACTTTTATTTTCTGCTTTAACTTTAGCGGCAATTTTTAATTCGAATGTTTCGAATGCTCAATTGACGGATGGTTCTATTGCTCCAGATTTCACAGTTAGTGCATACCAACCTTGGTTATCTGCTGCTGGATTGAATAGTAATGGATCGTTTAAATTGTACGATTATTTAGATGCTGGTTACACAGTGTTTTTAGATGTTTCTGCAACGTGGTGTGGTCCATGTTGGAATCACCATTTAACTGGTGCTTTAGATGAATTGTATGTAAACCATGGGCCTGCAGGTCAACTTGGAGTTAGTGCTACATCAACAGATGACGTAATGGTAATCTGGATGGATGGTGACGGAACAACAGCTGACGCTACTATGTTGGATGGTAGTGGTACTATTGGAAACTGGATTGAACCAAACGCAACATTGGGTCAAATTCCATTCCCAATGGCGAATCCAATTGCTGCAACTGCAACGCAAGTTAACAATGACTATGCAATTGCTTATTTTCCAACAATTTACAGAATTTGTCCAAATAGAGTTATTACAGAAGTTGGTCAGTTGACTGCTACTGGATTCTATGGTACGGTTGGTGCTTGTCCAGCTCCAGCTTCTCAACCTTCTGATGTTTCTGCTTTGATGTATGCAGGATCAACAGTTCACTGTGAAGGAGCCTATACGCCAGCTGTAAAAATTCAAAATAATGGAACTTCAGCGTTGACAGCTGCAACAGTAACGATTTCTCAAGGTGCAACTGTTGTTTCAACAGGAACATATACAGGAAGTCTTTCAACTTACGGTGTTGCAACAGTTACATGTACACCGATTGCTGCTTTTACTGGTGGTAATTTATCCGTAGTTGTAACAGCTGCTAATGATGCAACTGCTGCAAATAATACTGTATCTGCAAATATTGCAACAGCTGCTTCAGCGGTATCTCAATTTGTTGTAGTAAACATGACAACAGATCGATACGCTTCTGAGACTACTTGGAAAATCAAAAACGCTTCAGGAACAGTTGTTGCTCAAGGTGGTCCATGGACAGATTTAGCTGCTAATGGTCAAACTGTTCAAGCGCCTGTTCAAGTTGCTTTAACTCCTTCAATGTGTTACACATTTGAAATTCTTGATTCTTATGGAGATGGAATTTGCTGTTCTTATGGTAATGGTGCATACGCTGTGAAAGATGCTGCTGGAACTACTTTAGTTTCAGGTGCTGAATTCATGGACATCGAAGTTGGCGCATTCAAAACAGGTGTTTTGGGAATCAATGAATTAGACGTTGTTTCGTTTAACGTATTCCCTAATCCTGCAACAGATGTTGTAAATGTTGTTTTCGAAGCAAATAATTCAGATTATGAAGTAGCTATCATGGATCTTCAAGGTCGAGTTGTTTCTTCTCAAAACCACACTTCTTTATCAGGAACACAAACAATCACTTTCCCAATTGCAGAAGTTGCAAAAGGAAGTTATATTGTTTCAATTACTTCTAATGGAGTTTCTACAAGCAAAAATGTTGTTATAAAATAATACATAACGCTCAAATTGAAAACCCGGGTCCGAAAGGATTCGGGTTTTTTTATTTTCCCAAGTTCGGAATAAAGCGAAATTTAAATCCATTTTCGTATCTTTAGCGGCTTCAATAGACGATTATGGCTAAAATAAAAAAACAAGATGCATTAGATTACCACTCCTCGGGTAAACCGGGGAAAATAGAGGTAGTACCAACTAAACCATATTCATCCCAAAGAGATTTATCCCTGGCGTATTCTCCAGGCGTTGCAGAACCATGTTTGAAAATTGCTGAAAATCCGGACGATGTATATAAATATACGAGTAAGGCAAATTTAGTTGCTGTTATTTCAAATGGAACGGCAGTTTTAGGACTAGGTAATATTGGTCCCTTAGCGTCAAAACCGGTAATGGAAGGAAAAGGATTACTTTTTAAAATTTTTGCAGATATAGATGTTTTTGACATTGAAGTAGATGCAACAGATCCTGAATTATTTATACAAACTGTAAAAGCAATTGCGCCAACTTTTGGTGGTATTAATTTAGAGGATATAAAGGCTCCAGAAGCATTTGAAATCGAACGGAGATTGAAGGAAGAGTTGGATATTCCAATTATGCACGATGACCAACATGGAACTGCTATTATTTCATCTGCCGCTTTATT
>CAIYXD010000330.1 GCA_903930085.1 uncultured Flavobacteriia bacterium | reverse complement strand
CGGTTGAATTTCTGACGGTATTCCATCGCCATTTCAATCGTTTGAACAACCGCTTCTACATCGTCACCATTGACATGGAACACAGGACAAAGCGTTGTTTTTGCAACATCGGTACAATACGTTGAAGAACGGCCATCCAAGTAATTGGTAGTAAATCCAACTTGGTTGTTAACCACAATGTGAATTGTTCCACCAGCGCGGTAACCATCCAATTGAGCCATTTGAATCGTTTCATACACAATTCCTTGACCAGCAATTGCTGCGTCACCGTGAATTAATACAGGACAAACTTTGCTTTCGTCGTGTAAAATGTGGTCTACTTTCGCACGTGCAATTCCTTCAACTACAGTACTTACAGCTTCTAAATGGGAAGGATTTGGAGCAAGTGTCAAACCTACTTTTTTCCCATTTGCAAGCGTAACGTGTGAAGTGAATCCCTGGTGGTATTTTACATCGCCATCAAAATATTCGATGGAATCAAATTCTTTCCCTTCAAATTCGGAGAAAATATCTTTTGGACGTTTTTCAAAAATATTCGTCAACGTGTTCAAACGTCCACGGTGCGCCATTCCAACAACAAAATATTCCACGCCTAGCTCCGAACCTTTGTTTACCAACGTATCCATTGCTGGGATTAAGGCTTCGCCACCTTCAATAGAAAAACGTTTTTGTCCAACGAATTTTTTACCTAAAAAAGCTTCAAAACTTGCTGCTTGGTTCAATTTTTTGAAAATTGCCAGTTTCTGTGCCGCATCGAAAGTTGTGCGGTTTTTTATTTCAATTTTATTTTTAAACCAATCAATACGGTCTGGATCGCGCATGTAAACAAACTCAATACCAATAGATTGGCAGTAAGTTAGTTCCAGATGGTTAATGATGTCTTGTAAAGTTGCAGCACCAATACCAATTTCTTCACCTGCTTGAAAGACAGAAGTTAGATCCGAAGATTCTAATCCGAAATTGCTTATTTCCAGTGTTGGAGCATATTTGCGGCGCTCGCGAACTGGATTTGTTTTGGTAAACAAATGGCCGCGGGTACGGTAACTATTAATCAAGTTTATTACCTTAAATTCCTTTTGAAATTTTGCAGAACCGCCAGATGCAGCAGAGGAAATTGATTCAACTTCATCAAAATTTGTTTTGGCAAAATCGAAACCCTCAAAGAATTTTTTCCAACCAATATCAACGCTTTCAGGGTCTTGTTGATACATTTTATACAGATGATCAATTGCATTCACGTCTGCATTCCCAACATAAGATACTTTATCCATGGTATTTGTACACATTTATGGAATGACAAATTTAGACAAATTACCTAAAGAAGGGCAGTAAAAAAGTGTAAAATTTCAGTAAACGTTAAAAATTGAACGAGTTTAAAATGAAATTAAAAAAATCGATAGCAATTGGATTAGGTGCAACCTGAAAATCAGGAAAATTTCGAACGCAGAAAAACTTTGTATGCTTCTCTGAATAGAATTTTTCTAGAAAGTTCAGTAAGAAAATCTGGCTGTGTTGTAAGGTGTAAAAATTCTTTCTCAGAAAGATCTATCGTGTACAAAAGTTGCAGCAAGCGCGTTTCACCTTCCCGCATTATTTCCGCAAGTAAATTGGCGATTTCTTGCTCTATTTCCACTTTTGTAAAAGGCGTTTCTTCAAATTTTTCTGGAAAAAATAAATTGAATTTCGCGAAATCCTTTGCGATTTGCTGCTGGGTTTTTAAAACAAATGCT
>CAIYXD010000329.1 GCA_903930085.1 uncultured Flavobacteriia bacterium | reverse complement strand
CTGGAAACACTTGTTACCGTATTACTCAAAACGGTATTACCAGAATAGGTCAGGTTGCCTGTGAAATTGACTTTTCCTGACATATACACTTCCGCAATACCATAGCCACTGCTCGCAGCAGAGGTTGCTAATGCCATAGAATTTCCTCCGGCAGCAATATTAGTACCTAAAACATTCCCGCTTTTATAACCTGCGCCTGAACTATAAATAGAAGTGTTTGCTTGAATCATAACATTTGATCCCGATTGTGATAATTGTACAAAAACACATTTCGTGTAATAGTTCGGGGAAGCACCATTGTATACTTGAAGTTGCAAAGTGGCAGTATTCGTAGCTGCAGAATAAGATTTTTGATATGCTCCGCAAGCAGCAGCGCCAGATATTGCAGTTCCATCCATTAAACCTCCAGTAATACGAGTTAATGCTTCAAGAACAGTAGTGTTAGTTGCAAACAATGTTGGGGTTCCAGTTAACCAAGTATTTAGATACCTTCCCGATGCCCCCTTGATCTCCACGCCACCTGCACCTGAAATAGGCGCTGCAAATAGGATATTTTCATTTGGCGTTAAAATCAATTTTGAACCGCTTGCAACCGCAACCGCCGTTGTATTAGAAATAGATCCACTTGAAGCCTGACTTACCGAACCACCTGTTCCTACTTGTAAATCTCCTGCAGAAATAATTGTTGATCCAGAAAACGTATGGTCTTTTGTTAAAGTTAGTAAACCGACACCCAATTTGGTTATGCCGCTACCATCTCCACTAATAATTCCATTATACGTAGAAGCAGAAGAAATGTTGATAGTTGCTGCTCGACCAGCTGCTAACGCTACATTCCCTATACCTGAAATAGTAGTTCCATTAAATAATATATTTCCAGTTGCTGTGTTCGTGGTCGAAAGATTAGCATTTAAGGTTATTGTACCACCATATATGGTAATTTTACCAGCAACTGAAATTGCTACATCCACTGCTATATCGGCCGCATTGGCTGGTGTATATGGTGTATCCCCAGAGACTCCGGTTCCGTTGTAGGTTCCAATGACCAGTTCATTGAGACTAGTGAAGTTCTGTATAATGAGTCCACCCATGAAGCCAGACCCTGTAAAAGTGCCACTTGCGGTGGTTCCCGTAATGGATAAACCTACATCGAAACTAGCTCCACTTGCCGGAGCAAGGGTGAGCGTGCCGGTTGTACTGATGTTGATATCGGGCGTACTGTTCACAAAATCATTATAATGAGTCATCAACGTGATATCCCCCGATCCAGAACTGATGGTACGATTACTACTTAGCGCTGCAATATCTCCGTAACCTGCACCCCTGGCTACCGACCCCACAAAAGCCCACAGTAAAATATCTCCTCCGTTAGTGGAAATATTTCCGGTAACATCTATTCCATTATAATTTGTATTTCCAGGAACACCAGTGCTTCCCACACTTAGGCCATTCCAAATACGCGTCTTGGCACCTGCACTTATCCAAAGATGCCCACCATTGGTGGTGATATTTCCAGTGCTTACGTTGCTAGGACCCGCCGTACCATCGTCCATTTCATTGATGATGACTACATCCAGTCTGGCAGTTCCACTGGCCAAAATGCTGCCGACACTATTGGAGTTGTTGATGCGCGAATTACCTTGCATGGTTAGTAAGCCAGTTCCCGCCGTCTTTTCAATTGTTTTACCCGTTGCCAAACGTATGCTCCAAGGCTCGGCAATTCCTTGAAAGAACAAATCGCCCGTGGCTGTACTTGTAATGTTTCCATTCAACTGTACATTGCCACCCATGATGGCTATTCCTCCTGCAAGAGCGATATCCGCAGCAATGGTAATTGCGCCGGCATTGGTCATGCTACCAATTGTTAATCCACTACCTGCGGTAGTAGCATTAATCGCTTCGCTTACCGTAACTGCAAAATTATTTGTGTTCCCTACTACCGTTAAATTTCCATTTGCCAGTGCATTAACAATGACCGAAGCACGAATGTTTGCTGCTCCTGTGACAGTCAATGTGTTGCCGCTTAAACTCCAATTGGTGCCGGGACTTGTTGTTTGACCAGTAGAAATGATATTTAAATTTTGTGCTGAAATGGTTGTGTAGCTTATTCCATAAAAAAGGAATGTGATCGCTAGAAGGATCATTCTTTTCATGCTAATCTGAATTTTAAAAATTTAATTCAAAAATCCAACTAAATAAACATTCCAACTATTTTACCTTCTAACACTTATCTCATTGTAAAATAAATACACCTAATATTTATCTCATACAAAACACATTAGTAATTGATTTACAATGGATTAAATTAAATATTCAATAAGTACTCCTGAAGATTAGTATCGTCCTCCAACTTCAATTTTTTCCGAATGGAACTTCGGGTATTATCCACCGTTCCGGCTGTTCTATTGGTTAACATGGCAATTTCTTTTGTGGAAATATTTAAACGCATGAGTGCGCAAATACGCAATTCATGGGGAGTAAGTTCTGGAGCAAGACTTTTCAATTTTTCATAGTATTGTTCGTATACTCCAGTAAATCGAGCTTCAAATTCGTTTAATAAGGTTGCTGTTTTATGGAGTTTTAAATTTTGTTTTAACTCTTCAAATTTAATATAATACGATTTTGGCAGCTGTATAATAACTTCCTCTATTTGGTTCATCAATTCCTCCTTTGTGTTTTGAATAGAAATATTTTTAAGCGACTCAGAAACGAGTTGTTTTGACTTTAATTCCAAGTCGAAAGCAATTTTTTGTTTTTCTTGATTTATCTTTTCTCTTTCGAGTAGGTGCTTTCTATTACGAATAAAAAAGAATAGAGTGAGCGCTAAAAAAAGAAAGGAAGCACCTAAAATAAGGATGTATTTCTCTTTCGATTGCTTTTCTTTTTGAAGAGAATAGCTTGCTTTAACTTTAATACTTTTTTCATTCTCAGTAGCAAGCTCCCATTCCGCCAAAATACTTCTTGGAAGATCACCAAAAAAAGCTTTTTCTTTCTCAACGTATTTACGGTACATACTATTCGCTAAATTTTCATTTCCAATAGCATCATTGATTCGATAAGAAAGTTTATAAAATGCTTTTTCTATTTTTGGACTGGAGAATTTTGATAAATCAGCTTTGACAGATTTAAGTTCCATTGCTGCCTTTTCGAAATCGTTGAGATCATAATATAATTCTGCTCGATTGATTCGATTAATTAAAATGCCAAAATCAACACCTAATTCTTTGCACAGTGAATCAGATTTGGCCATATATTCACATGCAGCAGAATACTGTTTAATTTTCCGATTAAAATTTGCGTAATTTGAATAGGATTGAGCCAAACTTATAAGATTTTCGTCAGTAATAGATTTTTTAATAGCCTGCAAAAAGTACGACTTGGCAACTGAATAATCTTTAG
>CAIYXD010000328.1 GCA_903930085.1 uncultured Flavobacteriia bacterium | reverse complement strand
CGAAAGTTCTGGAACACATGGTGGATGCCGTTTTACAATTTGAGGGAGATAGAAATCACGTGTACCGCTTGTTGCGTTCCATCAAAAACCGTTTTGGGAGCACGAATGAACTTGGAATTTACGAAATGTTGGGTTCCGGCTTACGCCAAGTGGAAAACCCATCCGAAATATTAATTACCAATACAGACAGTTCGCTGAGTGGGATTTCCATCGGTGCGACCTTGGAAGGAATGCGTCCGATTTTGGTAGAAGTGCAAGCGCTCGTAAGTTCGGCAGCGTACGGAACACCACAACGCTCTTCTACAGGCTTTGATGGAAAAAGATTGAACATGTTGCTTGCAGTAATGGAAAAGCGCTGTGGCTTCAAGCTGGGCGCAAAAGACGTGTTTTTAAACATTGCCGGCGGCATAAAAATTGATGATCCTGCGATTGATCTTGCAGTGGTTGCCGCGGTTTTATCTTCCAATGCCGATTTACCAATTCCAAAAAACATTGCCCTTTCAGCTGAAGTTGGCTTATCTGGTGAAGTGCGCCCTGTCAATCGAATTGACCAACGGATTTCAGAAGCGGAAAAATTGGGTTTTGAAAAGATTATTATTTCGAAGTACAACAAGGGCATTGAACAGCAAAATTTCAAGATTCAATTGGTGAAATGCGGAAAAATTGACGAAGTGGTGAGAGCATTGTTTGGGTAAATAGACTAGTGACTGAAGGACAAAAGACCGCTCCCGATGAATCGGGACAAGTAACGTCAAAAGATTTGTTTCTTGTGAAAGAACCGTTTACAAGAATCTAAAGTTCCTATTCAATAATCGCTTTATTTTCTTTCCACTGCTATTTCCACGCTCTTTCCTAAATAACCAATGGTTTCTGTGCTATTAAATTTCATTTTATTGCGGCGGTGTTGTTCCACAGAATAGTTACCGGTGAGATTGAAGGCTATATAATCCAACGTGTCCATTTCGCTGGCTTCGCATTCTGCACATAGCTGCATATAGTTCAACTGCAAAGATTTTCCTTTGTTCTGAAATTGCCATTCGAAGACTGCATCCATTGAACCTAATTTCCAAATACATTGCGGAACAGAATCATAAATATCGACATCTTGAGAGATCAGCCACTCCCCTTTAAAAGGCATTTTTGTTCCATCCACTCTAATTGCAGTTACGCTCCATACTTCCCCTTTAATAAATTTACGGGAAAAGCGTTTTTCTTTGTTACATGCTGAAAATGTAAGCAGTAATGCGGATAAGATTAGTACGTTTTTCATATTATTGAACGATTAATTGTTTGGTTTTTGTTCCATCTTTTGTTAAAATAAAAATAAATGAGATAATTATAATCAAGGGTAACCATACTAACTGTTTCATACTATTCGTTTTATTAAATAATTTTAAAGTTTTCGGCCTCTATATTTATATTCCTTACTAATTACCAGAGTACTTCCATTCCATGCCTTTTCGATGAAATTCATCTCAACAACATTATCCATTCTAATATGGACATCACCTTGCAGGTGATTGAGTGATGCTCCTAGATCACCAAACCAAAGTTGTCTGTAGTTTAAAGGCGCGTAAATTTTGTGTTTAATAATTGTCCCCTGACCATCACAGTTATAAATGTCCCAACATTTATCCATTCCGCCTGCATACTCTCTATAATCAATAACTATATCCACACTATCCGGTAAAAGGGGAGATTTCATTCGGTATGCTCCTTCCAAAAAGGTAGTGTCATAATTTTCATACAAACTTAGTTGAGCAACAGTAAAATAGTTGGTGATAGAGTCGTACCCGTCATCATTAGGAAAACAAATTAAATTGGGCTTCTTTTTTACAACAAGTGAAATGGGAATTGTTTGGCCGACCAGACTATTAGGGAAATATCTTTTAACTTCTCTAGTATTTATAATTTCAGATCCAATATACCAGGTATATTCTGCATTGTTTTCTTCGGCATAGAAGCGAACATTTTTATTTCCAAAAACCAAATCAGTTTCAGTTACATATTGTTCTGGATTAAATATACTGCCAATTTCTTCAATAGTAAAGGCCGCACTTACTTCCGTTGCGCAATCGCACCCTTGGTTTAAAACGCTCATTGGTGGTTGCTCTTTTTTACACGATAACAAGCCTAAAAAAATAAATATTGGGAATGTATACCTCATGTTACTGTTTTTCTGAATTTTCGATAATTTTCTTTCTTTCTTCGAAGTGAATAATAAATGCTGGCAAAGGTGTATTGGCTGTCCCCAAATTATTTCTAGTTCCAATACCAATATAGCCTGCTGGCGTCGTATTTAATGTGGATGTATAATACCATTGTGTATTATACTGAGCAATTGAAAAAATACTTGTGGAAAGTGAAATGAATAATAAAGAAATTTCTTTCATAGAGTTTGGTTGTATTAGTAAATAAAAAAAATCATTATCCGCACGAATTCAACCATCTAGAGAATAACTTATTAAATATAATCCTTTTTCCGTAGGTAT
>CAIYXD010000327.1 GCA_903930085.1 uncultured Flavobacteriia bacterium | reverse complement strand
ATTTTCCCAACGCGTTGGACAAGGTTTGCCTTTGTGGCTTCCGAAAGGTGCGGCTTTGCGCGAGAGATTGGAAAATTTCTTGAAAAAAGCGCAACGAAAAGGTGGTTATGATCAAGTGATTACGCCACATATTGGAAGCAAGGAATTATACGTTACATCTGGACATTACGCCAAATATGGCGCAGATTCATTTCAGCCGATTCGCACGCCAGATGAAGGCGAAGAGTTTTTATTGAAACCAATGAATTGTCCACACCATTGCGAAATCTTTAAAGCACGTCCGCGCTCTTACAAAGAATTACCGGTTCGTTTTGCGGAATTTGGAACGGTTTACAGATATGAGCAATCTGGAGAATTACACGGTTTAACCCGGGTTCGTGGATTTACACAAGACGATGCGCATATTTTCTGTTCACAGGATCAGGTGAAAGATGAATTTAAAAAAGTAATTGACTTGGTTTTGTATATATTTAAAACCTTATCCTTTACCAATTTCAAAGCTCAAATTTCACTCAGAGATAAAACAAATCCTTCCAAATACATCGGAAGCGACGAGAATTGGGAAAAGGCTGAAAATGCGATTATTGAGGCAGCAGCTGAAAAAGAATTGACTACCGTTATCGAATATGGCGAAGCGGCATTCTACGGTCCCAAATTGGATTTCATGGTGGAGGATGCGCTTGGACGTGAATGGCAATTGGGAACAATTCAAGTGGATTATAATTTACCGGAACGTTTCGAGTTGGAATATACCGGTTCCGATAACCAAAAACACCGCCCAGTGATGATTCACCGCGCACCATTTGGTTCTATGGAACGATTTGTAGCTGTTTTACTAGAGCATTGTGCTGGAGATTTTCCTTTATGGTTGGCGACGGAGCAATATGCAATTTTACCAATTTCGGATAAATACAATGCGTATGCAGAAAAACTTTCAGAATTGCTAAATAATTACGATATTCGCGGCTTCGTTGATGACCGAAATGAAAAGATCGGTAAAAAAATTCGCGAGGCAGAGATGAAAAAAATCCCATTTATGCTTATCGTTGGTGAAAAAGAAGCGGAAAATAATGAGGTTTCTGTTCGGCAGCGCACAGAGGGAGATAAAGGTTCGATGGGAATTGAAAAATTTACCGAGCTAGTACAAAAAACGATTGAAGATGAGTTGTCATCTAATGTTTAATTGATTAAATGAGAAAAAACACAAGAAAACCTTTTGTAAAAAGAGAGGAAGCAGACCAACACAAAATAAACGAGAAAATTCTATCTCGCGAAATTCGTTTGGTAATTGAAGGAGAAGAACCTAAAGTAATGACAACTTCTGATGCTATTAAAATGGCAGAAGAACAAGACTTGGATTTGGTTGAAATTTCCCCAAATGCTGTTCCTCCGGTTTGTAAGATCATGGATTACCGCAAGTTCTTATACAACCAAAAAAGAAAACAAAAAGAATTGAAGGCGAAGCAAAGTAAAATTGTTTTAAAAGAAATTCGTTTTGGACCTAATACAGACGACCATGATTTTCAGTTCAAATTAGCGCATGCTCGCAAATTCCTGGAAGAAGGTTCAAAGGTAAAAGCATACGTGTTTTTCCGAGGTCGTACGATTGTGTTTAAAGACAGAGGTGAAATTCTATTATTGAAATTTGCGCAAGAATTAGCAGATATCGGTGCGGTAGAACAATTGCCAAAGTTGGAAGGGAAGAGAATGATTATCATGATCAACCCGAAAAAAAATAAATAATTTGGAATTTGGAACACGGAATTTGGTTTGCCAAATCCTGAATACCAAATCCCTAAAGATGCTATATAGAGGTAACGTTTAAAAACGAAGAGAGATGCCAAAAATGAAAACTAAATCCAGTGCAAAGAAGAGATTCACAATCACTGGAAGCGGTAAAATTAAGAGAAAACACGCTTTTAAAAGTCACATCTTAACTAAGAAGTCGACTAAGCGTAAGAGAAATTTGACAGCAGATGGTTTGGTTCACAAAGCAGATGAGTCGAATATTAAATTGCAATTGTGCATGAAGTAATCTGTTTTTAACAGACGAAAAGTACAATTAGGTTTAACATTGTTTAACCCGGTAACGAGTAACTAAGTCTTCTGAAATAAAGTTGCACTCCTTATCAAAAAACGTAAAATTATGCCAAGATCAGTAAATCACGTAGCATCAAGAGCTCGTAGAAAAAACTTGATGAAGCTTGCCAAAGGTTACTTTGGTCGCAGAAAAAATGTTTGGACTGTTGCAAAAAATGCAGTAGAAAAAGGTTTAAATTATGCTTATGAAGGTCGTAAGCAAAAGAAAAGAAACTTCCGTTCTTTGTGGATCGCGCGTATCAACGCAGGTGCACGTCAGCACGGAATGAGCTATTCTCAATTTATGGGAGCAGTGCATAAAAATGGCGTTGAATTGAACCGAAAGGTTCTTGCAGATTTAGCTATGAACCACCCTGAAGCTTTCAAGGCGGTTTGTGATGCAGTGAATAAATAAATTATTTTAACTCTATATAGTAAAAAGTCCGCTAATTAGCGGACTTTTTTTGTTTCAAACACTTGCGTTCTTAGGATTTCAATTACATTTACCGAAATTTTTATTTTATGTCATTAAATTCACATAAAACGACACTTGGTGGCGTCTTGATAACAATCGGTATTGTATTTGGAGATATCGGTACTTCCCCTCTTTATGTATTTCAGGCTATTACAGGAAACGGGACAAATTTCTCAAAAGATTTAATCTTTGGTGGCTTATCCGCAGTAATTTGGACACTGATAATTTTGGCAACGGTGAAATATATTTATTTTGCTTTAAACGCCGATAACAAAGGGGAAGGCGGAATCTTTGCCTTGTATGCATTACTCAAAGCCAAACGAATAAAATGGATAATATTCCCTGCATTGATTGGTTGTGCAACGCTTTTGGCGGATGGTTTTATTACTCCCGCAATTTCCATTTCATCCGCAGTAGAAGGACTCAATAACATTTATCCGGATCTTCCTGTTTTGCCAATAGTCGTTGGAATTATTATTGCGCTTTTTTCGGTTCAGCAATTTGGGACACGCGCAATTGGGAAAGCATTTGGTCCCGTAATGTTTGCTTGGTTTTTATTCCTAGGATACCTAGGTATTGTAAATATCTCAGAAAATCCGTCAGTCTTGAAAGCTTTCAATCCTTATTATGCTTACAATCTAATTGTAAATGTAAAAGGTGGATTTTGGGTATTAGGTGCTGTATTTCTTTGTACAACTGGAGCGGAAGCGCTATACTCTGATCTTGGTCACTGTGGCAAAGTAAATATTCGAATCAGTTGGTCGATGATGAGTTCTTTGTTGGTATTGAATTATCTTGGTCAAGCTGCGTTGTGTTTAACGCCAGGATTTCAACTTGAACCAAAACAAACAATATTTTATGCAATGGTTCCGGATGGTATGCTGCCGTTTGCCATTGGAATAGCAACTGCAGCAACAATTATTGCATCACAAGCTTTGATTACAGGTGTTTTCACCTTGATGAACGAAGCAATTAAGCTCAATTTGTGGACGAACTTAAAAGTTAAGTATCCAACGGATCACATGGGACAAATTTATATTCCGTTTATCAACTGGTTTTTGATGGCTGGCTGTTTGGTTGTAATTGCGGTTTTCCGAAAATCTACTGCGATGGAAGCTACTTACGGATTGGCAATTACGATTGACATGGTAATGACATCCATTTTACTCGGATACCTTTTATTATTGAAGTATCCTAAGATGAAACTTTTGTATGTAGGGATATTTTCAGTTTTCCTTGCGATAGAAGGAGTTTTCTTACTTTCTAATCTTGGTAAAATTGTCCATGGTGGCTGGTTTACTCTCGTTTTGGCAATTTCCTTTTTCACCTTATTATTTCTGTATTACAAGGCGCGGCTTTTGCGTAAAAATATTACAGAATATATTCCAATGAAAAATGTAATTCCATTATTGGAGGCGGTAAAAGCGGATAAGAATTTACAATTCGAAGCTTCAAATTTGGTCTATCCGACGCGTAGTAATAGCCCAAATAAATTGGAT
>CAIYXD010000326.1 GCA_903930085.1 uncultured Flavobacteriia bacterium | reverse complement strand
TCGAAGTCCATTATTACCTTGTTCCGATTGAAAAGCAGAGTGTTGGATTTGAACCTCGTGCAACAAATTCCAATGGATTTTTAGGCGTCGCCATAACGGTAAATTACATTAACAATAATTTGTTTAGAGGTGCAGAAAAACTCACCATTTCGCTTTCTGGTGGTTTTGAATCACAGCCTTCCGTTTTTGCAGCTAATCTTGAAGGAGATAAAATCAAGCAATCTGGAAGGAGTTTTAATACCTTTGAATTTGGTCCTAGCGTAAAATTGGAATTACCTGGTTTATTTCCAACGAAAGTTACTTTTCTATCCAAGAGACAGCGGCCACGAACCGTACTTTCTACAGCTTATAATTAC
The DNA here is from genome assembly GCA_903930085.1 of uncultured Flavobacteriia bacterium. Taxonomy (GTDB): domain Bacteria; phylum Bacteroidota; class Bacteroidia; order Flavobacteriales_D; family Crocinitomicaceae; genus M0103. The sequence continues at coordinate 1,559 of CAIYXD010000326.1, read as the reverse complement.
CAATTGCGACTAGATTTTGAACGCCATATTTTTCAGTTGAATTACTTGTGGAAGTTCTATGTTTCAAAAACCCAGATCTTTCAAACCGGTTTGCCTTTTATGTCGATTATAAAAATTGTGCGGATTCAAAATAAACCGGATTTCCAAAGTAAATTAGACTTATTAAATGATCTTTTCCTGAAAAATGCCTATAGCAATCAATTTATCTGGCAGGATTGGAAGCTAACATTTGAATACAACAACAAGGAAAAAGAGGATAAACAAGGTAATTTTTCTTTTTACATGAATTCTACCTTTGATCCAGCTGGAAATACACTTTCGATGTTTAAAAACTTCCAGGATACGATTGGTAATGGACAACATACAATTTTTGGAATTGGTTATTCGCAGTTTGCCCGTTTAGACAATGAAATTATAGTTTCCAATCCTGCTGGAAGAAAGAAAAGTCTACACGCTAGGTTACAATTTGGAGGCGGTGTGCCGTACGGAAATACGCGCACTTCCATGCCATACGATTACAGCTTTTTTGCAGGTGGCGCAAATGATAACCGCGGTTGGAAAGCACGGGCTTTAGGTCCCGGATCGTACAAATATTATTTGGATACCAATCGGACGGCGACGCAAATTGGAGATATTCGAATCGGTACTTCTGTGGAATACCGTTTTTCGTTTGGCGAATTGATGAAAGGCGCATTTTTTGTCGATGCAGGAAATGTTTGGACGTTCAACGAGGATATCAATCGTCCGGGCAGTAAATTTTCTTCAAATTGGTATAAAGAAATTGCCGTTTCCGGTGGTTTTGGATTACGGATGGATTTGGATTTCTTTATTTTGCGATTGGATTTTGGTATCCCACTAACAAATCCCGCTTTACCGCAAGGAGCAAGATGGATTTTTCAATCGCGCGACCCATACTACGCCGAAGGATTAGATAAATTTGGTGCTTCCTACAAGTCGTTTATGCCAAAACCATTTACACCGAATGTTCATTTCGGTATTGGATACCCATTCTAACTATTTTTTTAAATTTCGGAGAAAGAAATTAGTCGTCTAAAACTGTCAAATTAGCAAAGCGTAAAATAACTGTTTTTGCACCATGGTGCGGGAAGAAAATAGTTGCTTTCTTATCTGCTCCTTCGCCTTCAAGCCGCGTAATTTTACCCTTCCCAAAACGATCGTGCAGCACGTTGTATCCAACTTTTAAATCTGCTGTTGAGCCCGATTTTTCTGGTGAATTACTTACCTCATTCAAGGATTTAAATGATCCACTTGGTGCTGCAGTTGTGCGGTTTAAACCACCAGTAAACGGTTCGTCAAAATTGGAACCTCTTCCAGATAAAGACCTTCCCATTCCACGCTGTGGCGTTTCGAAATTTAAAAATTTTTGGTCTATCTCTTCGATGAATCTGCTGGCTTCCGAGGAAACTAAATTCCCCCAGATAAATCGGGATGTTGCGTAAGATAGCGTGCAGGTGTCTTTTGCGCGCGTTACGGCAACATAAAACAAACGACGTTCTTCTTCCAATTCTGTCCTGGAATTTAAAGCCATTTGAGAAGGA
>CAIYXD010000325.1 GCA_903930085.1 uncultured Flavobacteriia bacterium | reverse complement strand
TAAAATCCGACACGGTTGAATTCAACCATATCGTAGATGAGTTTGAGCGAATTGCACTTGCGCATCCAGATTTATCCTTCAGTTTACACCATAACGAGCAGGAAATTTACGCTTTATATTCTGCTGTTTTGCGCAAGCGAATCGTAGATATATTGGGTAAAAATTCTAACGATAAATTAGTGCCAATTGAAGAATCCACGGATATAGTAAACGTTGTAGGTTATGTCGGAAAGCCGGAATTTTCAAAAAAATCCCGCGGGGAGCAATTCTTATTCGTAAACAACCGATATTTCAAAGATTCCTTTTTTAGCCATGCGCTATCTAAAGCCTTTGATGGATTGATTCTTCCAAAAATGTTTCCAACGTTCTTTTTGTACCTCACGGTAGATCCAAAGAAAATTGATGTGAATGTTCATCCAACGAAAACAGAAATAAAATTTGAAGAGGATCGCTTGATTTACGCTATATTATTGAGTAGTGTGCGACAAGCACTTGGTAAATACAATATTGCGCCAACGTTGGATTTTGATCGGGAAACTAGTTTCGATATTCCACATAAAATGCATGCGCAACCAATTGTTGAGCCTGTGATTCGAGTAAAAAGTGATTTCAATCCATTTCAAACAACTTCCCGTCCAAATGGAAATTCTTCCGGTTCCGGAAATACGTTTACCAAAGCTTTAAAAGCAGAAGGATTTGGATCACAAGCAGTTGAACCATCTGACTGGCAAAATTTTTATGCTGTGGACGAAGTAACGCCTGCTGCGGAGCCTATTGAATTGGATTTACAGGAAGAAGCAGGACCAAAAAATTACTTAATTCGCGGAAAATATTTGTTGACGCCATGTAAATCTGGCATTTTGATGATCGATAGCCAACGTGCAACCGAGCGAATTGTTTACGACCAACTGATTCACCAGTTTATTTCCAAGCCGATAGATTCTCAACAGCTTCTATTTCCATTGGAAAGGGAATTTTCCAGTAACGAAAAAAAGGAATGGCTAGGGAATAGAACGATGTTGGACAGACTAGGATTTTTGGGTGAATTTGAAGAAATGGTGCTTCATATAACTGCTGTACCAGCACTTTTACAAGAAGAAGGAATTCACGAATGCATCGACTTAATTCTGGAAAATATTGCCTTCAAAGAAATCGAAAAAGGAGAAATCGCACACGTATTGGTGCAATCGATTGCTTCCGCAGCAGGGAGAAAAAAATCGCCATTGAACAATAACACATCCGCGGAACACCTTGTGGAACAATTATTCCAGTGTCCGGAGCATTCGTTTACCCCGAAAGGAAAAAAGATCATTCAAACACTAACTTTAGAAGAAATATCCTCAAAATTTTAAATATGTTTTCTTTTTTAAATAACATTCCACAGGTCACAAAAAACCTATTATTACTGAATGTGATGCTTTACATTGTATCGCTTTTTTTAGCAAGTAATGGTTTGGATTTAGGTCAATATCTTGGTGCACATTATTTCAATTCTGCCCTTTTTCAGCCTTACCAGATAATAACGCACATGTTTATGCACAGTTTGACCGATTTTTTTCATATTCTGTTTAATATGTTATTGCTTGTGATGTTTGGTGCACATTTAGAGCGACTGTGGGGCCCAAAACGCTTTTTCATATTCTATTTCGCATCAGGTTTGGGCGCATTTTTATTGTACAACTCCATTGGCGTTTGGGAATTAATGGAATTGAAAAAATCATTGATTTCCATGGGGTACGATTTAGATGTTTTAAACCATAAAATCACCAACAATTACTTGGAAGATATAGAAGTGAAAATGCCTTATCACCGCGAAGCATTGCAACAATATTACAATTATACGGTTAGTAACATGGTTGGAGCTTCCGGTGCTTTGTTTGGTGTTTTGGCAGGATTTGGTGTTTTATTTCCAAATACCCAATTAATGTTGCTCTTCCCTCCTATTCCAATTAAAGCGAAATACTTAATCGGCGCGTATTTATTTTTCGAAATCTACAGCAGTATCAGCGGTCCACAAGATAATATTGCGCATTTGGCGCACGTTGGAGGCGCATTGGTTGGAATTGCCTTGGTGCTATATTGGAGAAAAACGGACAGACAAAATTTCTACTAAGATCCACTTAAAAAGATGCAAGCAGAAAGAACATTTATAGATGATTTGAAGCACCAATATCGCTTTGGCGGAATGACAATGCGTTTGCTTTTTATCAATTCCGGAATTTTTATTCTCATCCAACTTTTTTATGTTTTTGGCCGCTTAATTGGTGGCGATGCAACAAAACACATTGCGCAAGTTGCAGAAAGTATTTTTGCATTAAACACAGACATTCCTTTGTTTTTGCAGCATCCTTGGGGATTATTCACCAGTATTTTTGCGCATTTTACCTTCTGGCATTTTTTAATGAACATGCTCTTTTTGTATTTTTCTGGAAAAATGTTTGAATCGCTATTTGATCAAAAACGCTTGTTGTACACGTATTTAGTTGGTGGAATTGCCGGCGGACTCTTAGAGATGTTAGCACATTTAATTTTTCCGGTTCTTCAGAAAGAAAGTATTGTTATTGTAGGAGCTTCCGGTTCAATCATGGCAATCTTTTCCGCATTGGCTTTTCACCGTCCAAATCTAAAAGTGAATTTATTTGGTATTTTTCCGGTTCGACTCATTTTTGTTGCTGGATTTTTTATTTTAACAGATCTTTTTTCACTTGGCTTGGATGATGGAACAGCGCATTTTGCCCATATTGGCGGTGTAATCATTGGTTTTCTATCTGTTCAAAACCTGAGTAGCAGTTCAAATTTTATGAACAAACTGCAACTACTTGGCGATAAAATGGTACTTTTCTTTTCCGGTTTATTTCGTTCAGATAAAAAACTGAAAATTAAAAAAGGCGGTAAAACGCGTGCTACGCAATTTAAATCGGACGAAGAATATAATTTGGAAGCGAAAACAAGGCAAAAGAAAACAGACCTTATCTTGGATAAAATTTCCAAATCAGGTTACGAATCCTTAACAAAAGCAGAAAAGGATTTTTTATTTAACCAAAGTAAGAATGGGTAGTTTACTGAAACGAATTCTCCGATTTTCCTCACTTATAAAAGTGCTAACAATTATTTGTTTGTCTGGATTATTGCTTTCTTACCTAACGCCATT
>CAIYXD010000324.1 GCA_903930085.1 uncultured Flavobacteriia bacterium | reverse complement strand
TACTTTGGGCGATCTTTTACCCCGTTTTTATGACGTTACCGAAGGTGCAATTTACTTTGACACAACAAATATCAAGGATTGTTCCATCAAAGACTTACGCGGACACGTTGGAATTGTATCGCAAGAATCTATACTTTTCAACACTTCTGTGAAGGAAAATATCGCTTTTGGAATGCCAAACGCCACCCAAGAAGATATTGAAAATGCAGCGAAAATTGCCAATGCGCACGATTTTATCCTAGAATTGGAGAATGGCTATGAAACAAACATTGGAGAAAGAGGAAACAAACTTTCCGGTGGACAAAAACAACGCATAAGTATTGCACGTGCAATTTTAAAAAATCCAACACTTTTAATTCTAGACGAAGCGACCTCCGCCTTGGATACCGAGTCTGAAAAGTTAGTGCAAGATGCATTGGAACATTTAATGAAAGACCGCACGTCCATAATTATTGCGCACCGATTGAGTACAATTAGAAATGCGGATGAAATTGTTGTTTTATCCAAAGGAGAGATTAAAGAGCGCGGCACACATACTGCATTAATGGAATTAAAAGGCTTGTATTACAACCTGTCTTCCCTTCAAGGAATTAATTCATAGCCATCGATTTTCAAATACAAAGATTTTCAAATAATTATTATCAATATTGTCCGATAAAAATCGGACTTTATTTTCTTTGTCCTTTTGTCTTGATACAAAAGAATGAAAAAATCAAGTCTCGATTGAAGCCGTTCGGCGAAAACCGCTCCAATTTTCTTCTTGAAATCTGCAACAATTGATTAGGTATGTTCGTTAATAAGTATTAATTTGTAGAATTATAGAAAGGTATTCTTTGTTTGCGACAACGAATACAAGTACTTTTACGTTTACTTATAAGTTGAAAACAATAAAATACATAGCGGCACTAGTCTCACTTGGAGCATTCACAGCTCTCGGCCAGTTAGTTACTAATCCTGGAGCAACTCCAACTTCTTTGGTTCAAAATGTATTATTGGGCACTGGAGTGACGGTTTCTAATATTACGTACAACGGAAGTCCAAGCGCAATAAGTGAATTCACAGGGACGGGTTCAAATCTTGGATTAGCAAGTGGAATTGTGATGACAACTGGAACAACGTTCAATAATGGTGCTGGTCCGCAAGGTCCAAATAACGCTAGTTCATCCGGCGTAGACAATAATTTTGGAGGCTCCAATTTGTTATCCGGCATCATTGGTGGTACACAAACCTTTAATTCTGCAATACTTGAATTTGATTTTGTTCCTTATTCGGACACCGTGCGTTTCAGATATGTATTTGGTTCGGAAGAATATCCTGAATTCGCTCCGCCTGTAACCTCGACTTACAATGATGTATTTGGTTTCTTTATTTCCGGACCTGGAATTGTTGGGCTTCAAAACATTGCCAAACTGACAAATGGAGCAGTAGTTTCCATCAACAATGTGAATCCTGTAACTAATTCATCGTTTTATAACGACAATGGAGATGGTAATTCTGCTCCGCAAAACGGTTCGCCATTTTACATACAATACGATGGTTTTACAGATGTTTTAGAAGCTGTATCTCGCGTTCAGTGCGGACAAACGTATCATTTAATCATGGCAATTGCCGACGTTGGCGATGGAATTTATGATTCTGGAATTTTTCTTGAAGCAAACAGCTTAAGCTCTAAAACACCAGTGGATATTACGTATACCTTATCCCAACAAGCATTTTCAAATCCAAGTCTAATGGCGGAAGGTTGCGTTACAGCTACAATAACCCTTGAACGCGGACAAAATAACCTGAATACAGCATTGACAATTCCAATAAATGTTTCGGGAACAGCAACAGAAGGTGTGGATTATTCCACCATTCCAAATTCAATAACATTCTCTCCAGGTCAAGCAATTGTTCAATTTACAATTGATGCATTTGCCGACGCATTAACCGAAGGGCAAGAATCTATCACACTTGAATTTCCAATTGTGGATCCGTGCGGAAATATTACGCCAATCGTTATAAATTTGGGAATTGCAGACGTTTTACCGGTTGCTGTGGTTGTTGAAAGCTCTGCTGTTGTTTGTCCAGGAGATGACGTGGTTTTAAATGCGGTAGCTTCAGGAGGAGTTGGTCCTTATGTTTACAGTTGGAGCACTGGTGCAACAACGCCTTTTATTTCGGTTTCGCCAACGAATACGCAGACATTTACAGTTTCTGTTACAGATAATTGTTTGAATCAAACGGCTACAGGTTTTGGAACAGTGAATGTTCCGATTTATGAACCTTTATTGTTGAATGAAACAGCAGATCTTACTGAAATTTGCCCATATATACCAATGCAATTGGAAGCGAATGCGAGTGGCGGAGCAGGAAGTTATTCGTATCAATGGCAAACAGCAGATGGACCTTTAGGAAACCAAAGTACTCAAATCGTTACACCTTCCACTACAACAATTTACACGGTTATTGTAACGGATTTGTGCGGAGAAGAGCAAACTGCCACTGTTTTGTATACCATTACAAGCCCACCGCTTATTATCTCACTCACTCCGGGCGTAGAAATTTGTCCTGGAGATAGCGCTTTAATTGGCGTTTCCGCAACTGGAGGTTTTGGTCAATACTATTATTTGTGGCCACAAACTGGTGAAATAACCCCGCAAATTTGGGTGAATCCTTTGCAGACAACAAACTACCAAGTAATTGTTTCCGACGAATGCCAAACGTTTACAGTTACTGGAAGTGCAACAATAACGGTTGTTGCTCCGATTGCTAATTTTGAAATTTCAAGCAATACTTTGTTTGATGATTTACCGATAACTTTTCAAAATACTACTTTAAATGGATTAACGTACCAATGGTATTTTGGCGACGGAAACGCTTCCAATCTGGTACATCCCAATAATACCTATGCTACTTTTGGAAATTATCTTGTTACATTAATTGCAACGGATGATAAAGGATGCATAGACACTATTACGAAACCAATTGTAATAGAAGAAGCATACTACATTTATGTTCCCAATACATTTACACCCGATGGTTTACGATTTAATAACACATTTAAAGCCAGCACCATTGGGATAAAGGAAATTAGTATAAAAATTTACAACCGATGGGGACAACTAATTTATACCGCCGATAATTTAGATTTTGAATGGGATGGAACTTACAAGGGCTATAAAGTGCAAGACGGAACCTACGTCTGGAAAATTAGCTATGTAACAAGATCCGGCAGAGAAGAAACCATTTCAGGGCACATCAACCTTATTCGGTAAAACAATTATCTAATTCGTGTTTTATTTACAACGATTTTGTTCTTCCGCCATCAACAGGAACATTTATTCCATTGATATATGCAGCAGCCGGAGAAGCTAAAAAAGCAATCGCTGCAGCAATCTCCTCCGGTTGAGCGATTCGTTTCATTGGCGTTTCAGAAGCCATTTCCACAAATACATCTTCAACAGATTCATCGTGCTGTTCTGCCTTTATTTTGGCAATACTTTGTAAACGTGCAGTATTAGTTGCGCCTGGAAGAACATTATTTACCGTAATTCCAAAAACACCTAATTCATTCGCTAAAGTCTTGCTCCAATTTGCTACTGCTCCTCTTATGGTATTGGAAACACCGAGATTTGGGAGCGGTTGTTTTACAGATGTAGAAATTACATTGATGATTCTGCCGTAGCCTTCCATTTGCATGATTGGATAAACCGCCTGAACAAGAATATGGTTGCAAATTAAGTGC
>CAIYXD010000323.1 GCA_903930085.1 uncultured Flavobacteriia bacterium | reverse complement strand
TCATCGGTTGCTTTTTATCCGGAAATCGAATTCAACTACTTAGAAAATGAAATTGCAGATCCGGAAGCGGCATTCGATTCGTTCCTCAATTTTATCGACAAACACCGAACGGCAATCGATCACAAGATGCGCGATACCTGCCTTCATTTCGCTAAAGAAATTGCGAAAACGGATTATGGAATCACTAAAAAGGAAAAAGAACTGCTGAAGAAGTTGAAAGAAAAATTAGCGGGATTAGATTAATTACTTGCCCTAAATCTGCTGTTTCCAGCTTTCATACACGCGTGTTCCCTTGTCGGGATCGTTCTCTATTTTAAGAAAAACATCCATTTCCTGCTGCAATTCTTCCACCTGGGAAATCAAACCTACAATTCTGTTTTCGCTGCGCAACGTCTTCAAAGTTTCAAAAACGATTTGTAAATTTTCGGAATCCAAGGTTCCAAATCCTTCGTCCAAAAAGAAAAAGTGCTGCTCTACGCCTGCATTGCGCTGGATGTTTTCCGATAAAGCCAGAGCCAGACAAAATGCTGCCTGGAAAGTTTGACCGCCGGAAAGGGATTTTAAACTCCTCGTTTTACCATTGTTTAAGAAGTCGCGAACCAAAAAATCGCCCTTAGCAGACAATTCTAACTTGAACTTTTGGCGCACCATTTTCTGGAAACGAACATTTGCGAGTGCGACAACATTTTGCAAATAGCGGCGCGAAACGAATTCCACAAAACCATTACCGATAAACATCTTTTTCAATGTTCCAATGTCGATCGCACGAACCTTCAAGGCTTCAAAATCTTGGACTAACGTTGCTTTTTTCGCCAAATTTTCGTGTAAATTTTGCAAGACACTTTCTAATTTTCCTTTCGATTCTGTTAAGGAAACTAATTTTTCTTTTGTTTTCTCGTATTCTTCCAGTTGCAACTGGTAGGCTGCAGCATCAATAGGATTTTCGCCGGCTACCAATTTTTCCAATGCATTCTTTTCGCCCTTTGATTCATTCAATTTTGTGCGATTCGCCGTTATTTCTTTGCGAAGGTTTTCGACATCCAGTTCCTGCTTCAGAATCGCGTTAATTTCAATTCGCGTTTTTCCTTCGTTGGCTAACTTTTGTTCAATATCTGCATTGATTTTCTTTTCCGTTTTGGCGATGTTTAGTACCTCATTCGATTGAAACTTGAACTTCCCACCCAATTCTGCAAGAAGAATTTCCAAGGTGCCTTTTTTCAGCGTTTGCTCGGTAATCTGTCGCGCATTGGTTTCAATTTCACGCAATAACGTTTCCTTTTCTGCTTCAATTTCTGCCTTGCTACTGTTCAAATATGCTGCTTCCGAAAGTTCTGTGACTTCAGCTCTGCGCAAATCCAACATGCCTTGAATTGTTGCTAACGCTATTTTTTTCTGGTTAATTAGTGGCTCCATTTCTTGCATTGAAAACACTAATTTTTCAGTTTTTTCACCAATGGTCAAAAGGGATTTTCTATATTCCTCTACCCGCTTTTCGGATGCTTGAACGGCGGAGAAAGTTGCTTCAAATTTTAATTTATCTAAAGCGCTATAACTTGCATCAGGAGAATTTGTTAGGTA
>CAIYXD010000322.1 GCA_903930085.1 uncultured Flavobacteriia bacterium | reverse complement strand
TTGGTTCCAGAATTCCATGCAACGCCGTCTCTGTAATCAAAAAGAGCCACACCATTGATAAATACGCCAATATTTCCACCGGTTGTATTACTTAGAACGCCCGTATTTTGGGTTGGATTTAATGGAAATTTAAAAATTGCATTTTGATCCGTTGCAGTAGAAGGATTCCCGTCTAAAAAGGGACCTGTTGGATAGGATGGAATTCCATTCGTTGTAACGTAAACCCAGTTTGAAGAATATTGAACCGTTTGACAATTTACAACGATTGAATTGCTGATAGCAGTGGAATTCCCAGATTGGTAATAACTCCCTGTTTGCGTAGTATTTTGCAGCCAAGAAGTGATTGCAGGATTTGTTTGCGCAAATGATAAGGAAGTAATTCCGAAAGCCATTCCAAAAAATAGTTTTTTCATAAATTTTAAGTTGTTTTCAGTTTAGAGAACACTTTCACGAAAAACTTGCCCTCCTACATTGTTTAAAAGTAAGAACTTTTTTAGAGAATCCTTTTTTAGCTTACTAAAGATTGCGTTTGCAAGCGTTTGCTTTCGCTTAAAAGAATCCTTTCACCAAACTACTTCGGGAAAGAGAATCGCGGATTGTATAAAAACGCCTTATCTGTCAACGTATATAAAAAGGCAAGTAAATCCTTTTTTTCAATTTCAGTGAAGTGTTTTCTGTTCTTTAAATGCGGACTCAAATATGGCGACTGAAGATCGATTCCTTCGCTGTAAAAATGGATGACGTCTTTCAATTTCTTGAACCTTCCGTCGTGCATGTAAGGAAATGTAAACTCTATGTTTCGCAAGCTTGGAATTTTAAAGTTCAAAGAATCTCCCGGAAACCCGGTAATTGCAAAACGGCCGGTATCTTTCAATAAACTATCTATTTTCAGCCCGTTACTCGCGAATAAAGTGTTTGTAAAAAGCGGTGCCGTGTGGCAACTATTGCAATGCGCATTAAATAGTTTTAAACCTCTTTTTTCCTGTTCTGTAAAGAAGATTCCTTTTTCCTTTCTGCTTACTTTATCGTATTTGGAATTGGCTGAGATGAGCGAAACGGTATATTGCGTCAATGCCTTCATGAGTTTTGACGTGGTAATTTCCTTGTTTCCAAACGCTTTTTCAAATAAACCAGGATAATTTGACGAAGCATTTAAGCGATTAATTACTGCACGCAAGGAATTATCCATTTCTGCAGGATGTTGCAGCGGATTGATTGCTTGCGTTTCTAAATTGGTCACACCGCCATCCCAATGGAAAGTTTTTTGCCAGGCGAGATTGATCAGTGCTAAAGTATTTCGCGTTCCTTTCCTACCGTCAATTCCATGGCTTACGGCGTGATCAACATGCGTAAAACCAGTATATTGTAAATGACAAGATGCGCAGGAAATAGAACTGTCGCGCGATAAGATTGGATCGTAAAATAGTTTTCTACCCAATTCAAATCCAATTTCCGTCAGTGGATTTTTTGAGAAATCATACACTGGACGCGGCCATTTCTTGGGGATTTCAATAGAAATAACCTTGGGCTCTTTTTCAAAACGAAACGCTACCGATGCGATGCAACTAAGAGCAAAAAGCACAAGAAAGATACTATTTCTCATCGCTTGGCAATTGGAAAAGAGTGGGTAATAATTTTGAGATTTTTACTGCGTCTTTTCCTGGAATCAAAATCGAAGGAGTCGATTGCCAAGGAAGATTTGGTATTAATTTCCCCAATTCTAGTTCAACAACCAAATTATCCTTCCATTTATCCACGGAAATTTCTACGGCTTGAATAGTTGCGTTTGGAAACACATAACCGCCCAAATGAAACTCAAAACTTTTGTTGGGAAGTATCGATTCGGAGGAAAATCCCTCTAATTTAAAATGGATATAACCGGTATTCCAAGCCCAATACATTCCTTTAATTGGGTCTAAATCGCCATCCATAATTCCAGAAACGTTGGTGGAGCTATCCAAACCTATATTAAAATTCAATCTATTCCCATTTTTTGCTTCGTGCGAAATGAACAAGGACAAACTATCTTCCAAATCGATTAAATGCACACTTTGTGGATCTTTCCACGTAGATTTTTCTCCAGAAATGGATACCGCGGAAATATAAAACCGCAGGCTTTCAAATTGAAACCAATTTCCATCGGATTCGTATTTTTTATTTAATTCTACTTTTTGTCCATTGAAAACTGGCACAAATTGAACGCTTTTTTCCTTCTGAGAAAACGAAACTCCCGAAAAATACACAAAAATACATACGAAGATTATCTGCTGCATATTATTTTCTAGGTGGTGGCCCGCCTACTCTGCTAAGTACTTTGTGAATTGTATTCTGCAATTTTACTTTTTGTTCGGGTGTGCAAAGCGCATCAATTTTCTTGAAATAATCAAAGGTCATTTGTTCAATTTCTCGCTGATTTTCAACAATATCATTAATTAACAAAGCAATGGCGCTGCTGTCTTTTTTTGTATCGTTGAAGGAATGGAAAAGCCGCTCGTGCAAAGTTCTATTGCGTTTCATCAATATGTCCTTCGCTTGAAAATGGGCGTCTTGTAAACGGATTATTTGTTCTTTCTTTTTCCCGCTTAATTCTAATTGTTTTATTAGATCCATTTTATTTGGATGTCCCGGATGCCGGTCGCGAGAAGGATTCAAAAGAAAAAATAGGGTTACGCCATTTAGTATAAACAGGGAAATAACTACTATTTTATAAAATTTTACTGTTTTCATACTACTTGTTCTAAATAGGAAAAGTATTCTGTTGTGCTATTCGTTTCTTGCTTATCCTTTTTTTCAGTTGCGTATTTTACCGCAGTAAAGTTACACGTGATTAAAAGTAAGAGACTTGCAGCAGCTAACCAAATTGTTTTTAATGGAATTCGGGATTGCAAGAAAATAGTTTCATTCCATCCTAGCTCCAAGCGCTGTTTAAGATTTTCAGAAATCTCAATCTGGCTTTTCGTATCTGCAGCACCAAGTACTTGCTCGATCCACATATCTTTTTTTGATTCCATAGTTGTTTGGATGCTCATTTTTATACTTTCTTGCTGTTTATTGCTCATTTTTAATATAATAGGCTGCTAACTTAGTTCTCAAATTCTGCTTTGCACGGAATATGAGCGACTCCACGGAAGGAAGCGACAAGCCCATAATTGCTGCTATTTCATCGTAGGGAATTCCCTCTAATTTATGCATGGAAAACGCAATTTTTTGATTTTCAGGCAAGCTATTTATGGCACCAAAAAGAATGGCAGCCCGTTCTTGATTCTCCAATTCTATGCCCGGATGGATAAAGTTTGCTTGCGTGTGATTCGGTGAATTGGTTTCTATATTTTCCAGAGGAACTAAAAATCCAAAACGCTTTTTACGTGATTTTTTTCGAATTATTTCCTTGCACTTATTGACAGAAATACGATACATCCACGTAGATACCTTCGAATCACCTTTAAACTTGTTAATGGAGCTGAAAACCGAGCTGAAAACTTCTTGTGTGGCATCCTCGGCGTCTTCCTGATTGTGCAATAAACTTAAACAAAGATTATACACTTTTTGGGAAAATAATGCGACAAGAGCAGTATAGGCCTGTTGGTCCCCATTCTTCAATGCTTCGATTTCTTCCTGGCTTAACAAAAATGCTTTACTTTGAAATTTAGGTGCTCTTTCGAAAAAAAACTTGCGCTTTTACTTTGGTTCTTTTGTAAAATTTTAATTATCCCGCTGCATTAAAAAATCAGCCAAAGCAATAAGTGGTAATTTTGCTTTCTCGTCCAGATTTATTTTGGATAAAGATTCCATTGCATGGGAATAATGCTCTTGCATGTGCACTTCACAAGCAGAACGCACACCAATAAGATCGTATAATTCTCTTGTTTTTTGAACTTTTAAAACGGCATCTTGCTCTAGTGCTAATTGCTCTAGAATCAATTTTTGTGTGCTATCGGCCATGTCAAAAGCCTTCAAGTTGAGTAGTGTTTTTTTATTGGAAATTACATCTCCTCCAACTTGCTTTCCGAATTTTTCAGGATCGGCATACAAGTCCAGAATATCGTCTTGTATTTGAAAAGCAATCCCTACGTGCTGCCCGAAATCGTATAAAAAGCGCCTGTCTTGTTTCTCCGCATTTGCAACAATTGCGCCCATTTCTAGCGCACAACCTAACAAAACAGATGTTTTCAATCGGATCATTTCAAT
>CAIYXD010000321.1 GCA_903930085.1 uncultured Flavobacteriia bacterium | reverse complement strand
GAAGCCACTGCTGATGACAAAGCAATAAAACCAGCGTCTCTTCCCATGACCTCTACAAAAAAAACTCTATGGTGACTACTTGCTGTATCCCGAATTTTATCGACTGCACCAATTACTGTATTAATTGCTGTGTCAAAACCAATCGTATAATCTGTACCATATATATCATTATCTATAGTTCCTGGAATTCCAATGATTGGGATTTTCATTTCTTGCCCAAGAAGATGGGCGCCAGCGAATGTGCCATCTCCACCAATTACTATTAAACCATCTATATTATTTTCTTTCAAAAAATGAATTGCCTTTTGACGACCTTCTACTTGTAAAAATTCTTTTGCTCTTGCGCTGCCAAGGATTGTGCCGCCATATTGAATGATATTATCGACATCTGAATAATTCAATTGCTTTCCGCGTCCTTCCATCATTCCTTGGTATCCATCATAAATACCATATGGAACTATATTATAGTTTAAACAGGTCTTCACAATTGCGCGAATTGCCGCATTCATACCTGGAGCATCTCCACCAGAAGTAATTAAAGCAATTTTTTTCATTCGTTTAAGTTACAAATTTCAAAAACTTTAAGCAATCTTTATGGAAAATTAGTTTAATTGTCATCTATAAAAAAAAACATAATCTTAGCATGTTTTCATCCAAGAGAAAATACTATCGGGAAAAATCAGATGAGGATCTTATTCTATTATATAAAAAGGATAGGATATCTTTCTGTTTTGGTGTTTTATATGAACGGTATGCACACTTGGTAATGGGTACTTGCATGAAATATTTAAAGGATTCGTCACAAGCGGAAGATTTGACCATGCGTATATTTGAGGAGTTACAACAGAAGCTAATTGAACACGAAGTCACATTTTTTAAATCTTGGCTTTATATTCTCACAAAAAATGCATGTTTAATGTCGCTTCGGAAGAAAAATAAAGACATTCCATTTTCAGAAATACATTTAATTCAGCATGAAGAAATAGCGGAAGAAAAAATAGTAATAGAAAAGAAAATCACCATTTTGGAAGAATTAATCCCCTTACTAAAGGATGACCAAAGAAAATGTATTGAATTGTTTTATTTGATGGAAAAGTCCTACCAACAAATTAGTGATGAATTAAAAATGCCGCTTTTAAAAGTGAAAAGCGCAATTCAAAATGGCAAACGAAATTTAAAAATACAATTGGAGGATCGTAATGAATTTAAATAAACAAACATATTCTACTCTTTCGCGGGAAAAAATTCACCTATACTATTCTACCAAGGAGGAAAAGGTGAAACATGAAATTGAAAAAGACACTTTAGAAAATAATTTTGATGCCGACGCCTTAGAAGGATGGGACGCGCTATCATCGGAAGGGTATTCCATGAAAAAACTAGATAAAAAATTCTTACCAAAAAACTATTTTACAATCTGGGGAATTGCATTCGTTATTGGAATTTTTATAACCGGAATTTATTTTGTTTACCAAGCAACCGGAAGTGCAACAGAAAAACAGAATTCTCAAATTTCTAAAAACAGTAAAATTAAAGTAGAGAAAACAGATTTAGTTATTCCAACTAATATTGAAATTTTAGTAGAATTACCAAAAAAAGAACAAATCGTTGCAAAAACTATTATCCAAGATTTTAATCAACAAAAAAGTACCCAAAGTAAATATAGTGAACAATCGAATTCTATTGAAATAGATCCATTGCCAATTTCCAAAATAGAAATTAAGGACAATGTGCCTGT
>CAIYXD010000320.1 GCA_903930085.1 uncultured Flavobacteriia bacterium | reverse complement strand
GGAGGATGTCTTTGAACCAAGTGTTTTACCCGCAGCAACCGTAATGTTTTTGACGGCAACTTCCTCCGGAATTATTTTTGTTTTAACACCAGATATGTCTTCGTTTCTCGGGATTGAAAACAAAGGTTATTTCTTTGGAATTTATGTTATTTCAACCATTATTATTCGTTTGTTTACCAGTTCCTTATCGGACAAAATCGGCAGAAGGAAAACGCTAATTTTAGGAGTTTCGATATTAGTTATAAGCATGATGCTGATTGGTTTTGCCAACTCTTTTTTAATGTATACCACTGCAGCGATTGTTTTTGGTCTTGCAACTGGAATTTCCAGTCCGACATTATTCGCTTGGACGGCAGATTTATCACACAAAGACCGCAGAGGAGTTGGTGCCGGAACAATGTTCATTGCGTTGGAATTTGGAATTATGTTTGGTTCTCTTTCCACTGTTTTTACCTACAAAAACACAATTTCTTCTGTTCCCTATGCATTTTTGGTTGGTGTTTTGTTGGCCGTAATCGCTTTGAGTTACTTAATCTGGCACTTAAACAAACGTCATTCAACAACATGATTATCTGACCTCAAATATCTTTTAACAAAATAATGTCCGAGGTAGATTAATGGTGTTAACGAAATTGCTATCAGTACTTTTAGAAAATAGTTTGTTGGTGCAATTTCCCAAAATGCACTGAACGATAAGGAACCGGGTAAGACGAATCCAATATACAAAACAATAAACGTATCTACCAATTGGGAAATCGCAGTACTTCCGGTGCTTCGCAGCCAAATAAACCGATTGCCCGTTTTTCTTTTAATCCAATGAAAAAGGGAAGCATCCAATAATTGAGAAACGAGAAATGCAGCGATACTTCCAATAATTACCATTTGCGCCTGACCGAAAACTTTAGCGAAATCGGAATCACTTGCCAAGTTGGAACCTGGAATAACTTTGGCTGGCAAATTAAGTGCAATGGAAACAATGATGAAGCAATAAGCAATTAATATTGCCGTGATCCAGGAAACTCTGCGCACTGCTTTTTCGCCGTAGAATTCGTTGAGTAGATCCGTAAGAATAAATACTACAGGCCACGGAATTACGCCGACAATTGTGACAAAAGGTCCCATTTTCCAATCCCCAAAAGAAAAAGACAATGGAATTTCAATGAGTTTATTACTGATTAATTCGGCCGTGATTGCGTTGGTAACGAATAATCCAACGAGAAAAACAAATAGCCATTGTCTGCGTTGGTTTGTTTTTGATTCTACTAATTGATTTTCCAAAAGACATTGATTTAAAACAAAACGAATATAAATCAAACACGGAAATAAGCGAATAGTTTTAGGAAACTTTATTTTTTTATACCGTAATCCAAGCGTTTTGCTTTAATAAATCTTGGAACGTAGTATTTACTGGTTTTAAAGTTATCTACAACAACACCACGAGAAGTGGAGGAATGAATGAACTTTATGGCATCTGGCGTCACTTCAATCACCATTGCAACGTGTCCAACTTGTGTGGAATTCGCATTACTTCCTTTGAAAAACATTAAATCACCTGGTTGGATTTCTGCAAGTTTTACAGTTTGTCCAAATTCTGCTAAACCATAACTTGTTCGCGTCAACTGAAAACCAAAATTTCCAAAAACATAATTTATGAAACCGGAACAATCAAAACCAGAAGGAGTTGTTCCCGCATAGCGATAAGGCGTTCCAAGAAATTTTTTGGCAAAAGAGATTAACTCGTCTACTTGCTGACTATTCTTTTTAACCAATGTATCGGCAGCACGCAACGTATCGGAAAAAGATGGAGAAACAAGATCTTGT
>CAIYXD010000319.1 GCA_903930085.1 uncultured Flavobacteriia bacterium | reverse complement strand
GATTTGCGTGAAAACTACAATATTTTCTGTTCAATGGTGGTATATCCAGTTGTACCAAAAGGAATGATAATTTTACGTTTAATTCCTACGGCAGTGCATACCTTAGAAGACGTAGAATACACGATTGATGCTTTCAAAAAAATCGTAGGGAAATTAAAAGCTGGAGAATATGTTTCCGATAAAATTGCTTCGGTATAGATAATTTATTGATTTATTTTCAGCATTCATCTTCCCTTTCTAAAGAAATGAAGGCATTGAAAATTAAATTCTAAACTATCTAAACAAAAATAAATACTTTAGAAGACCAGTAGAAATATTGGTCTTTTTTTATGCCATGGAAAACGTACACCCGCATATTACACATCTTGTAAATTGCCTTGATTTAGAGGAGAAAGAACAAGCTAAACGCTACCAATTGGATGAGCAGCACAGTTTGAAATCTTTAAAAGCAGAAGGTTTAGCAATTCATCCAATAAAAATTACGCGCAAGTCTTTTGGTTACGCTGAATATCCGGAAATTGGGTTTAGAATTCCATTCCCAATGGATTCCAATAGCTTCAAAGACGGCATGGCAATAGAATGTTTTTGTCAGGGAGAAGCACCAGTAAAAGGGATTTTATTGCAGCTAGATGGCAAACAAGGCGAATTTAGGTTGTTTGCGCCAGATTTCCCGGATTGGATAGAAGACGAAGGCGTTGGAATAAAATTAACACCGGATACCCGCACCACAACATTGATGCGAAAAGGATTGAATGAAATTCAGGAAAACCCACGAATTTTCTCACTTTTCAAGCATATTCATTCCAAAGCATTAGAATTTTCTCCCGAAATAGAATCAATAGATACGGAACTAAGGTTTCAACAAGAAACATTGAACCAAAGCCAAAAAAATGCAGTTGCCGGAATGCTCGACGAAGAGCCGTTTTGCATTATCCATGGTCCGCCGGGAACCGGTAAAACCACTACCCTAATTGAAGGAATTTTGCAATTGGTAGCGAAAGGTGAAAAAGTCATGGTTTCAGCCCCAAGTAACACCGCAGTAGATGCACTCGCAAAAGGTTTACTGCATAAAAAAGTGAATTTTCTGCGCGTTGGAAACAATACGAAAGTTGACACTGCTATTTTTCCTTATACCTTAGAAGGTAAATTAATTGAAAACAAACAAGATAAAGAAATTAAAAAAATCCG
Source organism: uncultured Flavobacteriia bacterium (assembly GCA_903930085.1). Classification (GTDB taxonomy): domain Bacteria; phylum Bacteroidota; class Bacteroidia; order Flavobacteriales_D; family Crocinitomicaceae; genus M0103. Next base: position 2,161 of record CAIYXD010000319.1, on the reverse strand, counting down.
AATTCGAGCTGCTGAAATGCGCAAGATGGCTGGTCAATACAAACGCCGATTTGGAAAAGATGAACGCGAACAGCGCACCTTGCTCCTTAAGGAGGTAAAGAATTTACGGCAACAAATAAAAGAAATTCAACGCTACAACGAAGACAAACTTTTCGCAGAGGCAACTGTAATTCTCGGAACGCCTATTGGACTATTGGACGATCAGGTAAAGAAATTTGAGAGCAATACCTTGATTATCGATGAAGCTGGACAATGTTTAGAGCCACTTGCTTGGTGCATTTTTCCGATGAGCGAAAAAATAATCCTTGCTGGCGATCATTTGCAACTTCCACCTACCGTACTTTCGGAAAAAGCGGTGCAGTTGGGTTTTAACAAGTCAATTTTAGAAAAATGTTTAGGGAAATTTTCCAAGGTGTTTTTTCTGGATACGCAATACAGAATGCGCGCTCCAATCGCTCAATTTTCGAATGAATTTTTCTATGGTGGAGAATTAAAAACTGCTGAAAATCTTGACTCAATTGGCGAACATGTGCTATTTTACGATACTGCAGGAACCGGATTTGAGGAAGAACGTGGAAAAGATGGTGCGAGTTTAATAAACAAGGGTGAAATTGAACTTATTTCAAAAATAATAGAAGTCAACCAGCTGAACATTTCAAGATGTGCTTTAATATCTCCTTATTCCGGTCAAGTTTCATTGGCTAAAGAACTTTTACCTGCGCAACTTCGCGTGAGCACAGTGGACAGTTTCCAAGGTCAGGAAGAGGAAACAATTCTCATTTCATTGGTAAGATCTAATAGCGATGGGCAAATCGGATTTTTAAAAGACCACCGAAGAATGAATGTTGCTTCCACCCGAGCGAAAGAAAAATTGTATTTAATTGGAGACAGCACAACACTAGCAAAAGACCCGTATTTTGACGCACTATTTTTATACCTCGATAGAATTGGCGGATACAAAACAGCTTGGGAATTGCTTTACCAATAAAAAACACGCAATACCTTAAAATAATTAGGAAATCAATACTCTGTTATCAGCGAACCAAATGGAAAAATGCTTGACCTTCCTTTAATGATTCATCCATTCCAATTACGCTATATTTTACAAAATACACGCCATCTGCAGCCGGCGTTCCGTCTACTGTTCCATCCCAACCCGCATTTAAGGTATCAATCGTGTACATTTTATTTCCCCAACGATTAAAAATAGTTGCTTCAAATGTTTTTCCATTGATAACATCCATAAAATAAATATCATTTGCACCATCATTATTTGGAGAAAAGACATTTGGGACAATAATTTCAATAGCAGGATAAGGAATCACAACAATAGAATCCGTCCAGGTATCGTTGCAAATTCCATTTGTCGCAGTTAACAAAACGTAATAAACACCAACATCTCCATACGTCGTTGTAATATTACTAGTAGAAACAGCAGGAATTATTGTCCCGTTTCCAAGTTCCCACGTAAAAGCCGTCGCATTCAAACTAAAATTCTGAAAAATCACACTAAGTGGCTGGTATCCACCATTCACATTTGCCGAGGCATCTGCAACCGGAAGCGGTAAAACTGTAATCGTAACGACAGCAGAACTTGAACAACCATTTGTTGTTCCAGTAACCGTGTAAACCTGCGTCGCATTCGGCACAAAAGAAACACCATTTACAACGCCATTGTCCCAAGAATAACTTGCTGCTCCTTGCGCAGATAAGACAAAAGGCGTTCCAATACAAATTGATTCATCTAAATTAGCAGTAACAACTGGAATTGGATTCACAAGCACATTAACGGATGCTGGTGGACTCGTACAACCATTTTCTGTAATTGTTAGCGTATAAGTTCCAGATTGGTTTACTGAGCCATTCGCAAACGTTGGATCTTCAATCGCAGAAGAAAAAGCATTCGGTCCTGTCCAATTGTAATTTCCAGTTGCCGTATTTGCTTCCAAAACAATGGCTGAACCTGCGCAAATTAAAGGTGTTGTTGTTGAAACACTTGCAACAGGAACCGGATTTATAATTATTGTTTCAGAATTGATCAATGGAATAAAACAACCTATTGAATCTATTAATTCTATCAATTGATACACCCCTGGAGTTGTTCCTAAGTCAATTGAAGTTGCGCCGGTAATAGGAGATTGAATTACGCCATCCAAGGAAT
>CAIYXD010000318.1 GCA_903930085.1 uncultured Flavobacteriia bacterium | reverse complement strand
GGAGAAGATGGCAGTTTTTCTTTTACCTTTCCGCGAGATAAAATGGAAAAATACGTTCTTAAAATAAGCAAACAAGGTTATTTTGACATTCAAAAAGATGTTTATTTTTCGGAGTTAACAATTGAAGAGGATAATATCCGCAATTATGCAACAACAGCAAAATCGTGGGTGAAATTGCGCTTTATTAATACCGTCCCATCATTTTCGGATCATTTGCGTTACATCAAACAACTCGGTAAAGTGGATTGTCAAGATTGTTGCTCGAAGGATGAACAAAATTACTTTGGCGCATTGGATACAGCAATTTATTGCATAAACGATGCTAACACGAACTATTCTTATTATTACTGGATTATTGGAACACCAAACCAGGGACTAAAAAGTGCTTACACCACTCCATTTGACACGACAGAAATTCTTCTAGAATATTGATCCAATAAGCTGCAGTGTCAGTATAATTTAGATTGTCGAATCTAATTTACTCGTCCTCCAATACTTCACGCAATTTTTGGCGCAATTGTCTAGTATAGGTTTCAATCAAATATTTCAAATAGTTCGGCGTGCTTTTGGAAATGCATTTTGTGTAGTGCTTCAACCTATATTCAATATGTTCTTCCAAATAATTCAACAATTCCAGAGCATGGTAAAAATCTGTTGCAGCATCGCGGATAATTACGAAATGATTTTCCATCGAAAGATCAACCGCTTCTTTACCCTTAATACCATTTTCTAAACAGTTGTAATACGTTTGCTTGATATTGAATTTATCTAAAACACTCGTATCCATGAGTTCTTTCATTGGTTTGGAGAATTCAAATTCCACCTCAAATTCCAAGTCGTCATTTTCCGTTAATCGGGATTCTAAAAAACGATCGGGAAAGCGGAACGCATCTTGCCAGTTCAAATAATCCTGCCAAAATCCAAAACGCCGAACATTGTTTCCTAAATCAATTAATTTGAACTGATCCTTGTTCGGTAATTTTCGGGAACCTCTTCCAATCATCTGGTGATAAAGTGTCAATGATCTTGTAGCACGATTTAAAATAATCGTCTGAACGGTAGGCTCATCAAATCCTGTAGTTAGAATCCCAACAGAACTCAATATGGCATCTGGTGAAGTTTTAAACCATCTCAAAACATCTTTTCTGTCTTTATCGCTAAAGGTTGAATCTAAATGCCGTATGTTATAACCGCGTTTTTTGAACGTTTCTTCCACCCGTAAAGAGGTATCAATTCCGGAATTGAAAATGAGTGTTTTATTTCCAACTGCAACTTCTTCATACGCAAAAAGTAGTTTTTCTTGCATGAAAAAATTTCCGTAAACCTGATCGGAGCTACTTACTGTGAAATCGCCATTCGAACCGATTTTTAAACCATGCAGGTTCACATCGTACGTATACGTTTCTGCATCAGCTAAATAACCACTTTCAATTAAAGAAGAAATACTTTCGCCAACAATCAATTTATTGTAATTGTCATTTAACGGAAGTGCTTTGTTACTGCTCAATGGCGTGGCAGTTACACCGAGAATATTACCACCTTCGTAAAATTGAAAAATCTTTCTAAAACTGTTGTAATGCGCCTCATCTACAATCACCAAACCCACATTTTCAATGAAATTTTCATCTTCATTTAAACGGTTATTCAATGTTTCTACCATTGCAATAAAACAATTGAATTCGTCTTGGTTGTCAATTTTCTTGACATCGCTATTGATTACCTTATTGTTTACTCCAATTGCATGTAATTGCTTGGAAGTTTGAACCGACAATTCAATTCTGTGTGTCAGAATCAATACCTTTTCATTTGTTTTTTCAATAAATTTCTTAGCGATTTCAGAAAAAATAACCGTCTTCCCTCCTCCTGTTGGAAGTTGAAAAAGAAGATTGAAATTCTTCCCGTTTTTCTCAAGCTCTTCTACTATAGAATGAACAGTTTTTGCTTGAAAAGGGTAAAGTGTTTTTGCTTCGTATAACTCTGTGTCTATCATTCTATTTCTGCCAAAATGGGCTACAAAAATACCGCCTTTTATTCGAAATAAAAAATTTATTATCCGAGTAAGACTGATTAAGGTTTCTTTTTAGCTTTTTTTAAGACCGCTTGGTTTTATTTATTTTTTGTAGTCGTTCTTTTTCAATAGTTTAAGATAAAGGATTACTTCTTTTTTCTTTTTTTGAAGAAGCAGATATTTTTTGTTGATTTTTAGATTATGCTAATCTGATGCATTTTTATTCTTTTTATTCGCGATAAAAAAATTATTTTTGTAAGTGACTTAAAAAAGTAATCTTTTTAAGCATACATAAATAGAATACCTTATTTAAAATAGTAAAACATGAGTGAAATTGAAAAAGTAAATTGTTTGATTATCGGTTCTGGACCTGCTGGTTACACTGCCGCAATTTACGCTGCTAGAGCGGATATGAAACCTGTTATGTATCAAGGAATGCAACCTGGCGGACAATTAACAACGACAAATGAAGTGGAAAATTTCCCAGGTTATCCGGACGGAATTTCTGGACCGGAAATGATGGTGCAATTAGAAGCGCAAGCAAAACGTTTTGAAACAGATGTGCGATTTGGTTTTATTACGAAAGTTGATTTTTCAGGTGCTGTGCACAAATGCTGGACAGAAGAAGGACATGAAATCCATGCAAATACTATAATTATTTCTACTGGTGCGTCTGCAAAATACCTCGGATTAGAAAGTGAACAAAAATACTTACAACTTGGCGGCGGCGTTTCTGCTTGCGCTGTTTGCGATGGTTTTTTCTACCGCGGACAAGAAACGGTAATTGTTGGTGCTGGTGATTCTGCTTGCGAAGAAGCGCATTACCTTTCTAAATTATGCACAAAAGTTACGATGCTTGTGCGAAAAGAAGAATTTAGAGCTTCTAAAATCATGGCGGAACGTGTTAAAAACACCAAAAATATTGAGATTTTATTTAGTACAGACACGGTTGAAGTTTTAGGCGATGGAAATGTTGTAACTGGAGCACACGTTAAAAACAGTAAAACGGGTGAGGAAAAAATCATTCCATGTACTGGATTCTTTGTAGCTATTGGTCACCAACCAAATACGGAAATTTTCAAAGACTTTATTAATCTGGATGAAACGGGTTACATAAAATACGAGCAACCTGGAACATCCAAAACAAATGTTGCAGGAGTATTTGTTGCAGGAGATGCGGCGGACAAAACATACAGACAAGCAATTACTGCAGCTGGAACTGGCTGTATGGCGGCGCTGGATGCAGAAAGATACTTGGCAGCGTTAGGACATTAAGGGGATTGGGGATTTTGGATTCGGAATTCGGGATTTTGGAAAAACAAAAAAGAAGCTTTAGGGCTTCTTTTTTGTTTTTAAACGGTTCGCTCTATTTAATTTTAAGCTTAGATCCTTTGGACACTTCTTTATTTATAATTTCAGGTGACCCGGTGATTACAACAGTGTTTTCGCCCGATATTTCAGCTTCTAAATTAGACGAAACTTCTGTTTCAAGCTTTTTATTAAATCCACTCATCTTCAAATATAATTCTCGCGAAGCAAATTCTTCAGCGGATATTTTGGACTCTCCATTTATATCCATCATTGTAACAGTAGATGTCCCAATAAATTTAATCTTTGAAAAGCCAGTTACTTCAATTCTACTTTCCTCACAATCACATTCAATTTGCACATCATTAAATCCGTTACTTTCAAATTCAAAATTATTGCTTTTAAGGTTTAATATTCCTTTTGTTTCACCGTTCATCTCAATTTCAAGATTATTAACATTTAAATCGATGTTCATATTGACGCAACCATTTGCTTCAATCTCTAAATCATTAGATTGATAGGTTGAATTAGTAACGATTTCACAAAAACCATTTAACTTAATTTCAACTAAATCAACTACAGTTATTATTAAATCTGAAGCGTTGTTATCATTGGCACTATTTAAATATAAGGTTCCATTTTTGATCGAATACTCCAAAAGTGGTTCTCCATCTTCATCTGCAATTGTATTTTGAATAGAGTAACTCGTTCCTTTTACGAGTGTGAAATGAACAAATCCATTTGCATCTATTCGTTTAAACTGATCTTTTGCTTGGTTGTTTTTAATACCAATTTGCCTGTTGGATTTAAGAGGTTCAATTGAATTCATTTCGTGTTCTATGAAAAGTGGAACTGGTGACAATTTATTCAATTTAACCACCTCATTCATAACAATTTTATCTACTACTTTGCTATTCAGCTGTTTATTCGGTGCAATTATTTTTTGTTTAAATTCAGCACGTACCATTTTATGCTCCTGAGTTTTTTTTCGAATTGTTTTTTCTGAATTTGGCACGCTCGAATTTAAGTGCACAATTGCCACAATCGTAGCAATGGAAATTGAAGTGATACTAGTTAACATAAGCCACATTTTTTTAGTGAATAACCATTTTAAAGAAGCAAATAATCCAACGAAAATAACTCCACCTTTCAACCATGAATTAACTGCTGAAATAGAAACCGTTGATGGTTCCTCACGCTTTTCCTTTAGTAATTTATCTAAATCCAATTCTTTCATACTATAATTGTTTTAGTCTTGCTTTCTGACAATGCCTCCAACAGTTTTTTTCGTCCTCTTGACAATCGTTGTTTTACCGCGTCAACTGTACACTCTTGAATTTCAGCTGTTTCCTTTAGTGAGAATCCAGCAATTTCAAACAGAATAATACAATTACGGTATTCCAATGAAAGCGTATTGAGCGCTTCATACAGTTCATCATGTTGGAAGTTCTTTTCTGCGGAAAAAGAATGATCTTGGGTGTTTTCCACTCCTTTTACATCAGAAAATGTGCTGGGTTTGTTTTTTCTTCTAAAATTGGCATGTACCTTATTTGTGATACTAAAGAGAAACGATAAAAATACTTCTCTATTTTTCAAGGAATCAAACTGCTCAAAAGCAATAATCAAGGTATCATGCATTAAATCGTTAAAATCACAAACGCCATAAGAACGTGATTTACAAAATCGTTCGAAATTCCCGTGCACAGGTTCGTACAATTCCATAAACTGTTTCTTTTTTGTCATTCTGTTAGTGCACTATTTGCTTCTTTAAGAGTAAGTGTTAACGTACTTAAAAAGGTGACAAAAAGGATAAAGAAATTACTTGAGAGATAAGAATACTATTTAACTACTTGCTCGAGCATTGGAACAAATTTAAACGTTCCGAATTCATCCGTTACATATTCTGTTTCAGAAACTTTCACAACACGTTTCATGAGTTGCTCCTCGCCTTCTCCAATTGGAATTACCATGATTCCACCAATTTTTAATTGATCCAATAATGCTTGTGGAATAAATGGCGCACCGCAGGTTACAATTATTTT
>CAIYXD010000317.1 GCA_903930085.1 uncultured Flavobacteriia bacterium | reverse complement strand
CGTTTCCAAAAAAGCGGTCAACTTCAGTTTTTCGGTTAATCCGTACGTGGATTTTAAACCGAAGGAACAAGCATATTTTAAGTAACTTCTTCCCATGTTTCTATCGCGAATAAAATCCAAGCCCAAAACATTGGCATACGGTGAAATGTCCCATTTATAAGACGCTGGAAGATGAAAACTCACACCATCCGGTAAAACCAATAATAAGATTCCAAGCGCTGCACCAATTCCAGATCTAGTGGTGTCGCCGCCAGAACTCAAAAAAGATCCAACAATGAGTATCGGTCCGCCCACAATTCCCATTGGCGTATGCACTTGCCGAATATTGTCGCTTCGTTCCATCCATTCAAAACTATAATTCAAGCCAATATTTGGATGAACAAACCATTCTCCTGCGAGCGAAAAATTTGAATAATTTGCAGTAGCTACTTTTCCAACGCTGTATTTGGCGAGAACATGGAATTTATTTTCAGTCAACTGACTAAAAGCACAAAATGGTAATGCTAGTAAAAGTAATATGCGAATCGTTTTCATTGCGGGACTTATAATGTGGGACTTTGGTTTTGGGACTTTTTTTAAATTTAGATAATTAAATTACTTGTTTTCAACTCAATCGCAAATACGACCTTTGTGTTCATCGTTGTGAAAATGCGCGTCCAATTCTTTCATTTGTTCGAGTAATTCAGCTGACGGCGGAACATTTTGCAAGGCATTTAAATCTGGCTGTCCGGCATCTACCCAGGCGGTATACCAAATGGAACCAACAGCAATAATTGCAGCGCGCATGCGTCTTTCCACCATTCCATTCATTCGTTTGTGGTATTCTTGCGAGAAATCATAGGAATAGACTGGAATGGTTGTATTTCCGCGTTGCTCAAAACTGTATTTTTTGTCGGACGGAAATTCCAACGTAAGTTCGCGTTCAATCTTAAGCACCGAATCCAAAGCCTTGTGAGAACCTTCCACAGCTTCCCAGGAATAATCCAGTACGCTTTTTACATACGTGCCTTTTCCAACAAAATAATCGTAATCTTCCGCGTTGATTTCTACCAAGCGACTTTCCCATAAACCATGGATTCCGCGTTGCCCAGTCATTTGTCCGTTGTAATTTTCTGTTGTATGCAATGGAACGTGCGCATCGCCAATGTAATGGCCAATATCTGCGGAATACTTTAAAATTAAATCCACATTTTTCGTTTCAAAGGCCTTCTGTAATTTAAACTTCATGACTTGAATGTGCCACGGAACAATTCCGTACGTCTGAAGTGTATCTTCGGTGAATTTTGCGACTGCATCGTACCAGCGTCTTGGAACAATTTCAAATGGATTTTCACCTGGTTTGTAGTAATGATCCAAATCGATGTAGTGGCATTGCGCTTCGCCTTCCATGGCGTATCTGCGTTTGTCGGGATCGACTGCGTGTTCGGTAATATATTCTATATTTTCCTTGTAGAAACCAAACATTTCAGGTGGAAGCGTGAAAACGGCAATTCGATTGATGCGTTTATGCCCAAAGAATCCCCATTTTTTCTCTGTAGTAGAATGTGTTCCAACTGCCAAAAGAACTGGCAATGCGAGAACACTAAAAAGTTTATAATTTAACCAATTTCCCATCTCTTAGTATTGGAATAACAGCTGTTTGATTTGGCGTTAAACAATACTTGATATCTTCATTCAAATTCAAATTCTTCAATCTTCGTCTGTGTGAACTAGATTTCAAGTAGCCCAAATAATTATCTTTCGCTGAAAGGTACAAATATTTTGCGGCAATGGAAGAATCTTCTACGGAAGTGAAATTACCGGTATTAATTAGAAATTCAGAAATCGCTCCAGCGCAGATTGTATCTTCGAGGTTAAACTTGTCTTGCCACCCGGAACACAAGCACAAAACATTTTTATCTTGTTTCGATAGCCAAATGGAAAGAGCATCTAAGTTTAAAAACGAACCGATCACAACGGTTTCTGCATCTTTAGCAACATCCAACGATTTTGTTCCGTTTGTAGTAGTTAAAACAACTTCTTTTCCTCGTAATTCTTCGTTCATATAGGAAAAAGGGGAATTTCCAAAATCAAAACCTTCTACAATCTGACCTTTTCGTTCAGCACCAGCCAAATAGCCTTTTTGTTTGTATTCCCAAGCTTCTTCGACGGTTGGGACAGGAATTATTGCCTTTATTCCATTATCGAATGCGGCACAAATTGCAGATGTTGCGCGTAAAACATCGATCACAACAACAATTTCGTAATCGTCTTTATAGTAAGCATATTCACCAGGTGTGAAACATACTTCAACATTTTTTCTAGTATCCATAAGCAGGCTGCAAAGATAGAAATTTATGCGTAAATAGTAACGTAAAGTTTGGAACTTAACGGGTTGTAAATAAATCGCTTAATTGCTTAGATGGAATTCGTTTCGTTCTCCACGTGCAATATATGCAGTAATCTGTGAATCATTGGCGCAAAAAAAAACAGCGGTGATGCTTAAAAAAATACGCCACTATTCAAGGAATAACGCGAGGAGTATATCTTTGTGCCGTTCGTTTTTACTGTTTCTTGGTGTTTTTCATGAGGTCTTCCAAATAATCTGTTTGCAATTCCTGGATTTCCAAAAGTTTTTTATTGTGGTGTACCAATAAATGGTCGATTTTCTCACTCAATAACTTTATTTCCAGTTCTGCTTTTAAATTTATTTTATAATCGTATTCGCTTCGTTTTCTATCTTTTTGTTCCTTTCTGTTTTGGCTCATCATAATTATTGGCGCTTGAATTGCGGCCAAACAAGAAAGAATAAGGTTAAGTAAAATAAATGGAAATGGATCAAACGCTCGGCTTGTAAGAATCCAAATATTTACGATCATCCAAACAAGTATAAAGGAGAAGAAGGTTATTATAAACACCCAACTTCCACCAAATTCAGCTATTTTATCTGCTAGTCGCTGTTGAAAGGTCAGTTCCGCTTCCATTTCATCCTGAATATTTTCCGAAAGAATGGCGTTGTTTTTTATTGCAGACATGACATCGTTATCAATGATTGCCAATTCACCTTTTTCTTCTGTAATCAAAGAGGTTAAATACAACCTTCGGAATCTATTTAATTCGTCATTTGAAATAAAACTTTCTAAATTAAAATCCGGAAATTTGGATGTAATCAACTCAACTATTCCTTCTCGAATATCTTTTCCACGAACTTCTTCGCCATTTGGAATTTCTTTTTTACTGATGTGGCTCAATTGCATCCTCGGTAATTTTAAATTTACGTAAAATCTTTCCGTTTACTTTGGAGATACAGTTTGATTCGTTTGTAGGCTAAGATATTCCGTTCACGTTTTGGTTCAATTATTTCTGAAATTACAGCTGTTATTTAATGTTCTTCAATAATTTTCTCTCTGCCCAAAAAGTCATAAATGGCACCAGCGATGCAACTAACAAAATAAAAGTGGTTGTGTAGGAATATTTTTTTGTGTAATAATTCAGCATCACCCAAATACAATACGCGATAAAAAGCACGCCATGCGCCATTCCAACAACGTAATTAGGACCTTTGATGTCTAATATGTATTTTAAAGGCATTGTTAATCCAAAGGAAATATACGAAATTCCTTCTAAAATTGCTAAAATGCGCAATTGTCCAATGAGGGTTTTGTAGTTCATTTTATCCGT
>CAIYXD010000316.1 GCA_903930085.1 uncultured Flavobacteriia bacterium | reverse complement strand
TTGAACATCCGGATAAATAGAAGCCATTTTAGGAACAAGCGAATCAAAAATGGTACTATTTGTAGTTGCGACCAAATCAGGATCTGAGGATTCCGCATCGATTTTAATAATCCGCTGTCCATTTCTGCGCTTTAAACTTTCCGGCGCTCTCCCAATTTTAAAGTCTGCGATTTCATGTAACGGAATGGCAGCGCCAGAAACAGATTTAATCTTCATATTTTCAAGATCTACCATCGAATTTCTATCTTCTTTTGGATAACGTACCCAGATTTTAACCTCATCTGTTCCAATAATAACGCGTTGCGCTTCCTGACCGAAAAATCCTTGACGGATTTGACTCAATACTTCTCCCTTAGAAATTCCAAAAATTTCTGCTTGCGGCTTCATTTTTATTGTGACTTCATTTCTACCCGGAGGCATATTGTCTTTGATATTGATTACGCCATCCATATTGGAAAGATCCTTCTTAAATTGTTGGCGCGCATCTAGAAGATTTTCTTCGTTTTGAGATGTTAAACCAACTTCAATTTCCTTTCCAAATCGGTTGAATCCACCAACATATAAATCCTGCGCTAATTTCCCTTCCGGAATCTCTTTGAGTCTTGCTATAACTCTATTCATTAAAGTATCTAACGGTGTTTTTGAATTTTCAACATCCACAAAAACACTCAAAGATCCAGTATGGTTTCCCGCCTGACCAAGATTTTGGGTAAATCCAATATTACTCGAAAAATAAGTCATTAAACTGTCTCCATTTTCTTTGCTGATACGTTCGTTTTCTTCCAATAATATCTGTGTAGCTTTATCAATAAATTGCTGCGTTTGGGCTTTATTATCACCTGGATTATACGCTGCTTCTATGCTGAAGAAATCAGGCGGAATATTTGGGAAAAAAGTTGCTGAAATTGTGCCACTGAACAGTAAACCGAACGTAACGAAGGTAAAAACCATAGGAAAAAAGAATGTTGCTCTGTACCATTTAATTTTGGTGCCGATGATCATTTGAACACTTTCTTTGAACCAAACATCTCGGATATATTTTATTCCCTTGTCCGCACCTCCGCGAATAAATAACTCAATTGGAGAATTGGAAAATCCTTTCAAACAAAGCATTCCACCAAGAATAAACAGCGTGAATGGAAACAAAATCGTTCCAAAACTTACGGCATCTTGCGGGAAAATCCATCCGCCAATATAGACCGAAAAAATTCCAAGAAAAATCAAAACTACACCTTTCCAAATAGAAAAAGTCGGATTGGTATTTTCCTGTAAAATAGTTTGATGAGCCAAGTGTGAGGGAAGAATAAAAAACGCTTCAAATAAAGAGAATGTTAAGCAAGCGATCGCAACAAACGCCATTTCGCGCATCATTTCCAAGCCTTCCACGAAGAACAGAACAGAGAACGCAACGATTGTTGTGATAACGGAGGAGAAAACAGAAGGTAAAACCTCCATAACGCCATCAATTGCAGCTTTCTGAGGTGATTTCCCGCGTTCAAAATGCGAATAAATATTTTCTGCAATTACAATTCCATCGTCTACTAAAATTCCAACCACCAAGATCATTCCAAACAAGGAAATCATGTTTATGGTCATGCCGTAAGCTATACCAAGTATGAACATAGCGAGAAAAGAAAATGGAATTCCAAATGCTACCCATGCAGAAAGTTTAATGTTCAAGAATAAGCCAAGAAAAATAAGTACTAAAACCAATCCAGAAATACCATTTGAAGTTAAAAGCGTAATACGCTCGTTCAACATCTCGTTAAACTCATAGTAAATATCAAATTGGAAAGTTGGGTTTTCTGCATTGAATTTCTTCTGGTAAACGTGTAATTCTTCACTGATTTTGGAAATATCTTGTTCCAATGTTTTTTCAATTCTAAACGAAACAGCAGGTTTGTCATTGAAGCGTGCTTCTTGGGAATCTTCTGAATAACCCACAACTACAGAAGCAACATCGCCAACAGAAATGGTTCCTCCGGAAGCTACTGATCGCAATGGAATTGCAGCAATATCTTCCTCCGTGACGCCTCTATCGTTTGCACGAACGCTCATTTCCTGCACACCGCCGCGAATCAAACCTGCAGTAAGATCAATATTTTTAGAACCAATAGCAATGGCAACTTCCTGCATGGAAATTCCAAAACGCAAAAGGTCATTTTCGCGC
>CAIYXD010000315.1 GCA_903930085.1 uncultured Flavobacteriia bacterium | reverse complement strand
TCTGTTGTTCCTTTAGCAGAAAGAAATAAAATTGGAACATTGGAATGCCTGCGAATCTCTGCACAAATAGTCAATCCGCTCACTTCCGGCAGCATAACATCGAGAACCACAAGGTCAAATTCACCCATGTCTTTCGCTCGAATAAATGCTTCTCTCCCATTCGAAATGGAAACTACGCCAAATCCTTCCATTTCAAGATTCATTTGAATGAGTTCGGAAAGGCTTTTTTCATCCTCCACCAGACATATTTTGTGCATTCGCTTTTTATTTTTTATAAAGTTATATATTTGTAGTGAACTGCTTTAAATTTTTATCAAGTATACTATGAAAAAACTTCTATTTGCTTTAGGATTTTCGCTTACTATGATATCTTCGGGGGTATCTGCTCAGAACATATCTAAAGGGGAAATTATACCACTTTCTTTTGATTTAAATAAAAATGTACCAACCCAAAGCTTGTCTATTCCAAATATGGAGCAATTGCGAGCAGAAGATATTTTACGGGACAAAAATGGTGAACTGTATAGAATAGGGGTGCCAATTTTTACACATATTACAACCGAAAATAATGGTCTTTGGACAACCCAACCAAATGGAGATAGAATTTGGGAATTGAAAATTAAGGCTGCAGGAGCGGAAGCGTTGAGTTTTATTTTCAGTACGTTCAAATTATATGGCAGCAGTGTTTTTACTGTAACCGATTTGAATGGTGTATACCGCCATAAACCAGTTTCGAAAGAAGATATGCTAGAAGATTTTCAGCAACACTTAGCTTTGTGTTTTGGCGATGAACTAATCTTGCGTTTGCTTGAACCAAAAGGAATGCAAGCTTCAGAAATTTTGATGGATCGGGTGATGTACGATTACCGTTCTACCGGAAACCCAATGATTCAAAAAATCAATGAATCCGAAGCGTGTGAAATAAATGTCAATTGCTCACCTGTTGGCGATGCTTGGCAGGATGAAAAAAGAGGCGTTGCGCGTATTTTGATTACGGATGCAGCAGGACAAGGATGGTGTAGTGGTTCATTGGTGAACAATACAGCGCAAGATTGCAAACCATTGTTTCTAACCGCTTTACATTGTGGTATTACAACTTCTGCAGCGAATTCAAATTTATGGAAGTTTTACTTTAGATACGAATCGCCAAGTTGTACCAATCCTTCAACTGCTGGAACATTAGATGATTATTTCATTACGGGATGCGTGAGAAAAGCAAATGCAAACGATAACGGTGGCGATACCGGATCTGATTTCTTGCTTTTGCAACTTGGTTCAGCAGCAAATGAAGCCGCTACAATTACTACGTTAAAAACAGCAAATTTTAACGCATATTGGAATGGTTGGGACGCAAATAATTCGGCTGCTGCAGGTGGTGCGGGAATTCACCATCCAGCCGGAGACATTAAAAAAATATCTACGTTCACTGCAACTCCAACGAGTCAAACCTACGGCGGAGCAGTAGCAAATACGCACTGGCGATTTTCGTGGTCGGCAAATTCAAATGGACATGGTGTTACGGAAGGCGGATCATCTGGTTCGCCAATATTCAAATCCAACGGACGAATTTTTGGAACGTTGACGGGCGGTTCTTCTTTTTGTAATCAGTTAACCGCGCCAGATTTATATGGAAAAGTTTCTTATCACTGGACATCCAATAGTACGAATCCAACTTACCAGTTGAAAACATTTTTGGATCCTGGAAATACTGGAGCTTTGGTTTTAGATGGTTCTGCAAATCCTTGTTCTGCACCAACTCTTCCGGTTGCTAATTTTTCTGGAACACCAACGACGGTTGCTCCTGCTGGAACAGTTTCTTTTTCAGATTTAACTTCCGGATCACCAACTTCGTGGATATGGACAATTTCTCCAGGAACCGCAGGAACCGCAT
>CAIYXD010000314.1 GCA_903930085.1 uncultured Flavobacteriia bacterium | reverse complement strand
CACACCGATACGTTTGGACGTTTGCGTGCAGCGGATATCGAACACGTTGAAAATGCGATTCGCACGCTGTGTCTGGAAGAATTCACAGAGCGATTCACCACAGAATTGAGTGATGGTGAAAGGCAATTAATTGCAATTGCAAGAGCGTTGGCACAAGACACTTCTATTCTTGTTTTAGACGAACCAACTGCTTTTTTGGATTACGGAAACCGAAAGAGACTCATACGAACGTTAAGCTATATCGCCAACGATTTGGGTAAATGCATCTTATTTTCCACGCACGATATTGATTTATGTATCGAAGAAAAATTGAACTTACTTGTGATTGATCAAACAACACGCAAACTACTATCCTCCGTAGATCTGACAAAAAACGAACTGTTGCGGATTGGCTTTAATTTTTCCAGTAAGGAGTAAGTTTACTTGTTATTCTTTCGAAAACTAAACTTTGATTTTTTAAATGGATTACTTTTTACAAACTCTTTGGGAATCAAAATGGAGCGTCATCTTTCGAATTCACATTGAAAGCGAACTTGAATGCGCTTTTAGGCTATGCTCCTGAATTTCTTCTAAAACCAAAGGAAGTCGAAGCGTAAGATTATTGGCCATCTCTAAAAGCGTATCGTTATCATCGGTTTGCTCAATTTCTAGGCAGAGTTCACCAATATTATTCATGCCGAGCATTAGAAAATTTGGTTTTATCTTATGGGCTATACCTCTTAGTAGCTCATAATTCTTCTCGAGTAAAGCGGTATTCCAGGACACAAAATCCTCTTTAAAAGAAATCAGCAGGTGTTCCAAGGTTGATTGCAGCAAATTTTCTTTCCCATTTGTAAACATCTTTAAGGTTACCCAATCTATTTTATCTTCATAGCTAACATCCTCGGCAGTAGTGATCTCATCGGATGGAAGCAAATTTAGCATCTTTGAATATAAAAAATCTGGTTTGAATGGTTTAGCCAAATAGTCGTTTGCACCAAATTCGTAGCACTTATTGATTTCCGTTTGAATAACATTTGCTGTCAATGCAAGTATTGGAATGTGCTTTAATTGTTGATCATCGGAATCTCGAATACTTTGCATTGCCTGAAAACCGTCCATTACAGGCATTTGCATATCCATCAAAATGATATCAAATTGTTCGTTATGCAGAATATCGAGTGCAATTTGACCATTTTCTGCGACAAGAACTTCCACGCCCTTTTCAACCAATAAATCTTTCGTAACCATTTGATTTACAAGGTTATCCTCCACCATTAAAACACGGAGGCCATTGAGCTGCAAAAAATCGTCCTCTTGCTTTACTTTCGAATTGATTGAATTACCATGTGCCTCAAGATATTTCAAACGAATAGTAAAACAGGAACCGTGGTTTAATTTACTTTTCACATCAATTGTTCCACCTTGCAGTAAAACAAGATTTTTGACGATTGCAAGTCCCAAACCTGTTCCACCAAATTTTCGAGTGGTTTCACTTTCCGCTTGCGTAAATGCATCAAATATTTTTTCTTTCACCTCATCTTCTATTCCGATGCCGGAATCCGTGATTGTAAATTGGATTGTTTTCTTGTTATCGAAATCTTCAATTAAAGAAACTTTTAGTTTCACTTCTCCTTTTTCGGTAAACTTTATTGCATTTCCAAGAATGTTGTACATAATTTGATTCAAGTGAATTTCATCTCCGATAACAAATTGAGGCACATCCGAATCAATTTCAGAGGAGAGTATGAGATTTTTTTCATTTGCTCGAATTTCAAGTATAGAGACCACGGAACGTAGCAAATCATGCATATCAAATTCCGTTTTAATACTTTCCATTTTTCCTGCTTCAATTTTCGACAAATCTAGAACATCGTTGATAATTCCCATTAATTGTGCAGAAGATCTAGAGATTGCGTGGATATAGGAACGTTGCTTTTCCGACAACTCTGTTTTCTCCAAAAGATGGTTCAAACCAATAATTCCATTTAAAGGAGTACGGATTTCATGGCTCATATTAGCCAAAAACTGGGATTTCACTTGCGCTGTTTTTTCCGCATTTTTCTTGGCAATAATCAATTGTTCCTTGAAAATTTTCTCTTGTGTAATATCCCGCGCAACTACCTGAAAACCAATAATAGAGTTGTCATATTTTAAAAGGTGAATCTTTTGGCCAATCCAAATTTCCTCGTTTTTTTTGGTTAACAGTGGAAATTCAAAATAACTATTTTCCACTTTATTTAGGAAGATGTTTTTGAAAAAGAAAAACGCTTTTTGTTTGTATTCCGTGGAGATTAGATTCGTGTATTTCATCTGCATCAATTCCTCCCTCGAAAAGCCGGTTTGTTGAATGGCGGATGAATTTACATACGTAAAAAATCCTTTGAGATCAATACGGTAAATGATATCGCTTACATTATTTACCACCTGTTCAAAAAATTCTTCCGTCTGTTTTAATGTTTGGGTTGAAACATCCTGTTCTTCTTTTATTTTCAATAATTTGAGGAAGCGATCATACGTAAACTGAATTTCCGTCTTAAGGTCTATCTGTTTAAACGGCTTCGTTACGTAACCATAATAGCCCGTTTTCTTGATTTCCGATAACGTTTGATCATCTGTATAAGCTGTAAGAAAAATGATTGGGATATTCTTGGTTTTATGAAGGATGGTTGCTGTCTCAATTCCAGTCAAATTTCCCTCCAAATTGATATCCATCAAGATCAAATCTGGTTTTAAACCGTCTATTTTTTCTAGACAATCTTCTCCAGAATAGGAAACGCCAATCACTTCATGGCCTATATTTATTAGATGATTTCTTATATCTAATGCAACAAGCCGTTCATCTTCCACTAAATATATTCTCAAAAACACTTCCATTTAAAACTTGATTTTTAGGTTATCTGCAAAAGCAATTTTCATTACCGGCAAACTAATTCCGCATGCAATGTCGTTTTTTTAATCTACAAATCTACTTAAATATACTAACCTCAAAAAACAAATTAAACTGTTAATTGTTTCAATAAGTTCTTCAATTTTAAGTAACTATTTAGTTTTTTTTGGAGAAAATTCAATGAAAAGGACTTTTATTTAAATGGAAATTTGGTTTAAACTTTTTCTGATACAATTTGCAACTCTTAATGAATTAAATTTGTAT
>CAIYXD010000313.1 GCA_903930085.1 uncultured Flavobacteriia bacterium | reverse complement strand
TTTTTGTCGCAATATCCTTTCATTGCTAGGTATTCAGCGGCATTGATGAAATCTGTAAATGTGTTTTTCTTTTTTAGAAACTTTCCATTTTCATACCATTGTTCTCCCATGTATTTACTTCCGCGTACATGCGCCACAGCAAAAACAAAACCTCTATCAAGCAAACTTACCCGAGTTGCACTAAAAACATCTGGAGTGGTGTAGCCATAAGATCCGTAACCGTAAAGTAAACAAGGCGCTTTTGCCAAATCTATTCCCTTTTTATACACGAGTGAAACTGGAATCTGTGATCCATCATTTGCAGTTGCCCAGATTCGAACGGAAGTATAGTTTTCCGGTTTGTAGTTTTTGTCTAACAATTCTTTCCTGAACCAAACTTCTCTCGTATCATTCGCTAAGTCATATTTGTAAACCGTAGATGGCGTAGTCATGGAATTATACACAAAGAAAAGCTTCGTTGCTTCGTAATCATCGTTAACCGATAAACCAGTGTAATAGGTTTCTTCGGGGAAAGAGATTGCTTTTGTTTTATCTGCATTCAGCATGGAAATCTGGATTTTTCGCAAACCGTTTGTCCGAATTTCTGTCACCAGATAATTTTTCAAAACAAGCATATTTTCTAGTAAAACTTCGCTAGAATGCGGAATTACAATCGTACATTCCTCAATTGATTTTGGAACAACACTGCTAAACACGAGTTGTTTATTTGCTGCATTTTTATTGCTTAGGATATAAAATCCTTTTTCATGGTGTTCCACCTCATACAAATGTCCTTTTTCTCTTGGAAGGAAAATAGAGGGTTTTTCTGTTGGACGATCTGCATTTACAATAGACAGTTCTGATGTTGTGGAGCTGTGGCTATAAATTAAAATATATTTATCGGTTATTGTTTTTCCAATCGAAACACTAAATTTCTCATCATTTTCCTGGTAAACGAGAACATCTTTTTTAGCATCTGTGCCTAAAACATGGCTAAAAACTTGAAATTCTCTTAATGTTTGCGGGTCTTTTCTGCAATAGAAAATCGTTTTATTGTCATTTGCCCAAACAATTGATCCGTCGGTATCTTTGATATTATCCGCTAAAAACTTGCCGTTTTTATTTGTACGGATGGTGATTGTATATTTTCTTCGACCAATAAAGTCTTCACTGATTGCAAGTAATTCATTATTTGGACTTGGCGACCATTCTGCAAGCTCATAAAACGGTTTTCCTTTTGCTCGTTCATTTTCATCAAAGTAGACAGTTTCCTCTTTTCCGTCTAATTTATAGATTAGAACGTAATCCTTACCCTCCTTATTTCTAACTTGATAGGTTTGTTTATTCAAAATAAAAGGTGAACTTACATCGTTTGGATTTATTCTTTTTTCAAACTCATCCAGTAAATTCTTCTGTAAATCGGAAAAACCAGAGAAATAATCCGCTGTATACGCATTTTCCTCGACTAAGTAATCCAATACGGGCTTCGAATCCCGTTCATTCATCCAATAATAATCATCTACTCTTGTATGTTCGTGCAAGTTCAATTCTTTTGGTAATTTCTTTGCAATAGGTTCCTTTTTCATGTGATTTGTCTGTGTTTCTTGTGCATAACCAAATACGGGCAGTAAAATAAGAAAGATAAGTTTTTTTGTCATCTTACAACGAAATTAAGGGAATTGGAAAAGTCTCGAATTCCGAAACGTAAAAATAAAAGAAATAACTTTCTTACCGAGCATACAAAGTCATTCTTTTTCTTTGATTAAATTTGTGTCATGAAGAAATTGTACAGGTTTTTATTAAACAAACTTCCGAGGCCTTTATTGATTCGTTTGAGTTATCCTTTCAAATTGGTCGCGCCCTTGTTGTTTAAAGGGAATAAAGTAGAATGCCCAGTATGCGAGCGCTCTTTCTCGAAGTTTTTATCGTATGGTTCCGATAGTGCAAACCGTGAAAATGTTTTGTGTCCGTATGATTTAACGCTGGAACGTCACCGTTTAATGTGGTTGTATTTGCGTGATAGCTCCGATTTTTTTACTGCGGAAAGATTAAATGTTCTACATATTGCGCCGGAACAATGCTTCCACAAACGTTTTAAAAATCAGAAAAACTTAGATTATTTGACTGGTGATCTTGTTTCACCATTGGCGGATTTACATTTTGATTTACACGCAATTCCGCTAGAAGACAATCGATTTGATGTGATTTTTTGTAACCACGTAATGGAACATGTAGACGATGCTATGCAATGTATGCGAGAATTACACCGCGTTATGAAACCGGGTGGTTGGGGAATCATGCAGGTTCCGCAGGATTTTTCAAGAGAACAAACATACGAAGATGCAACAATTACTTCTCCACAAGATCGAGAAAAACATTTTTGGCAAAAAGACCATGTTCGTTTATTTGGTAAAGATTATCCTGAATGGCTTAAAAAAGCTGGTTTTGAAGTGACAGAATTTCACAAAGAATCTAAATACGACGAAAAATTGATAGCGCGATACCGCTTACAAAAGGAAGAAATTTTGTACATTGTACATAAAAAATAAAGCTATGAAAAAATTAGTATGGATAAGTGGGATTTTAGTTACGTGTTTTTCCTTAAATGCTCAGAAAGAAATTTTTCTCACATTATCTCCAAAAAATGCTGGTGTTGACCTTCAGTTAAATACAGCGATTACTAATTTAAATGGATTAGTATTTAATTTGGATCATTTTGATTACTATGTTTCAGGTGTTTCCATACTTCACGATGGTGGACAAACACTAACAATTTCAGATACTGTTTTTTTAGTTGAACCCAATAATCCTATTTTGCATTTGGGAAATCATCCTGTTATAGTAATTGAACAAATCACTTTTTCAGTTGGTGTCCCTATGAATTTAAATACAATTAGTGGCGCGGATGCGATTGATATTTCGGCATATCCGGAAAACCATCCGTTGAGTTTTCAAGATCCTTCGATGCATTGGGGTTGGACTTCAGGCTACATGCACATGATTATCGGCGGTCAAGCAGATTCGAATAACGATGGAGTAGTGGACGCTCTTTTCGAATTGCATAATCTTGGAAATGGCAATTATAACACGGTGCAATTACCTGTAATTCAAACAGATTCGTACGAAAATCAAATCGATATTTTCATGAATTGTAATGTCGATCAGTGGATTAAAAATATTCCGATTGCAACGGCAGGTGTGCAACATGGAACAAATGGTATCAATTCTGATGTTATGGATAATATTCTAACAGAACCAGTTTTTAATCAACCTCAAAATGCAAGTGTGACTGCTTTAAATGCAACTATTGGAAATCTTTTCTTCTCTGAATCTGGCGAGGACCTAACGGTTAACTGGAAAGATGTAAAAGGAGCTAATTCTTATGTGTTTATTAATAATTCCGGACAAATTATTTCCAAAGGACAAGTTGATGCATTGAATGGTAGTTTGACTTTTCAAAGTGTCTCCAATGGCATATATATTTTCCAACTTTTTGACAAATCAAGCGAGAAATTAAATTCGTTGAAGATTGCAAAATAATGTTGCAAAAACGTTCATATTATTCTTTTCTTTTCGCAGGATCATTAGTTACCCTTCTGATTTTTGTAAAATGTCAAACCAATAACCATCAGTTAACAGCTCTAGAATCTGTTTCTTCACCAAGTGATAATCCGATTTCTGCAGAGAAAATTTCATTCGGAAAAAAATTATTCTTTGACAAACGTCTTTCCCGAGATCAATCCATCTCTTGCGCTACTTGTCACGTTCCAGAATATGCATTTACCGATCGAAAAAAAGTAAGTGAAGGCGTAAATGGCGGAAAAACGGAACGAAATTCGCCTTCATTGCTAAATGCGGGTTTTCTGAAAACAATGATGTACGATGCGCATTTAACAAGTTTGGAAATGCAAGCAATTGTTCCGATTCAGGAACACGTGGAAATGGACATGAAAATGAAAGAGCTGGTTCAGCGACTTCGATTGGTGGAAGAATATCAAAAAGAAGCTAAACGTATTTTTAATCGGGAAGTGGATGCTTTTGTAATTACCAGAAGTCTTGCAGCGTTTGAGCGCTCACTTTTATCCCAAAATTCCCGTTTTGACAGCTATTATTATAAAAAGAATAAAAAAGCACTTACAAAAGATGAAATAGCAGGTTGGAAAATCTTTTCGGAAGAACTTTATTGTACGAAATGTCATCCTGCGCCAGCATTCACAAATTATGTTGCGGAAAACAATGGTCTTTACTTAGACTATGGCCAGGATAAAGGCCGTTTTAGAATATTCAATGATTCGATGGATATTGGGAAATTTAAAGTTCCTTCCTTACGCAACATCGAATTGACTTCTCCATTCATGCACGATGGTAGTTTAGCATCTTTGGATGCTATTTTTTCCCATTACGAAAATGGAGGAGCAAAACACCCGCTTCAAAATAAAATAATTCAACCTTTTGTACTGACTAAAAAACAAAAAGAACAGCTTAAACTTTTCTTGTTTAGCTTAACAGATACTACTTATATGAAGGATTTCCGTTAATCTTTAACGAGAAATAGTGTATTTCCCTTATAGTACAGAAGGTAACTTCCATTTGCGAAATCCAAGATGGAAACCGGCGACTCCATAGATTCTTTCAGTTTTTTACCTTCCAAGGAATAGATTTGATAATTTTCAGTTACCATTTCACTAATGTCGAAAATTCCATTGGTTGGATTGGGAAAGATTTCAAAAGCAACTTTTGTGTTAGCTTCCACATCCGAAAATGCAGTTTCAATGACCATTGATTGCGATGAGGAAACAACTTGCGTATTTAAATTAAAATGCTCCACAATAAAAGGGTAAGAATTTTCCGTTCCTAATTGTAGAAAGGTTTCGTAGCGCTCACCCGGTAAAACTTCAATTGTGTCATTCACAACTTCAACAGGTAATGGTCTTCCATCCGATGCAACAGTTCTTGCTTCTAAAATTGCTGGGAAAATAAATCGAACACCATAATATCCAATATTTGCAAGACGCATATAGATTTTATCATTTGGCAAAGCAAATAGATGATTAGGGAAATCACTTAACTGTGTTCCGGATTTACCATTAATTAAGAAATAATTGGGATTAAAAGTGGCAGGAACATACAAAGGCATCGTCATATCGTGTTCGTGATCCAGAATAGTATCGTTGTGCCAAACTGTGTCAATTTCACTCGCCAGAAGCGGGAATTCCCGGTCATAGGATTCGCCATTTTCCCAGTTTAAAAGAGGATTTCCATCTGCTGGACGGACAACAATCAAACCATACATTCCAGCTTGCAAATGAATTGTGGATCCAACGTGACAATGGTATAAATACGTTCCAGGATGCGGCGCTTTGAAATAGTAGAAACCATGCTCATTGTGCATCACCTCGAATGAAAACATGCCAACACCATCGTTTTGCTGATTTACATCCAATCCGTGCAAATGAATCGTATGCGGCGCACCTTGAGACATGTTCCAAAAATCCAACTTAACACTATCTCCACTGTTTAAATAAATAGTGGGGCCAGGAATCTTTGTCGCTGCACTTAATGTTTCCGTAAAACCAAAAATCCTTGTTTGGAGTCCATCATGAAACGTATGCGTACCCGTATTTCGACCGATAATCAACTTGGAATAATCAATTTGACCCCAAGCATTGCAAATGGAAAATACAAAGATGAAAAGTGCTATTTTTCTCATGGAGCAATCAATAAGGTAGTAAACATTCCCGCGTGGTAAATTCCTCCGCCAGTTACCGCAACTAAATTATGATCGTGAACTGGATATTCTCCCGGTTTATCTGGTACGAAAGATAAAACAACATATTCTTTTGGATAAACAGGAAAAGTGTCTTTCTCTCTGCCTTCGTGCGCTATATTTTTTGAATTTTTTAAAAGAAATGCGTGGTAACCATGAAAATGCATGGAATGGATACTTAAACCATTGTTGACAATAATTACACGGACTTCGCTACCAACATTTCCGATTACACGAGCAATTGTATCCAAGTTGATATCCGGTTCAGAATTCCCATTAATAGTGAAATAAAAAGGCTCATAATTATTCAGAACAGGAGAATTCCCTAAAAGAATGGATGTGTTCCAGGAGAGTTGGTGTTCCCGAAGATCCCAATAAAAATAAGGCGTAACATCATTTATTGCTTTAATATGCATAACACCAGAAAGTCCAAGGTATTCGTTGTAGGGGAAATTTAAAGGATCAAAAAACCGGTAAACTCCAATTGTAGGAGAAGTGAACGTTTGCTGAACAGAATCGTTTGGTGAAATCACGCCTAAATTCAAGACGCCATCTATGGTAAATCCATGGTTTTCAGAAGTAGCATTAACAACTTTCAAGGTAATAACATCTCCTAAATTAAAAATTAGCAGGTCGCTGTTTTTGGCAAATGTTGGAGAACTTGTAAAGATTTTGTAGCTAACAGAAGATCCATCGTTGAATTCCAAAACGCCATTTTTCAGCACAAGTCGAACAGAAACATTCGCTGAATGAGAATATGCGCAAAAAAATGCTGAAAATACTAATAAGATTAACCTTTTCAATTAGCGAACAATTAATTTGCGCGTTTCGACACGTTTATTGTGGTGAATCTTCAAAATATAAACACCCTTTGTGAAATCGCCATCTATTGTCAAATTAGCACTCGCCTGGATGGTTTTTCCAATTTTTTGTCCTAATGAATTAAAGATCTCAACAGTAGAATTTAAGGGTAGATTTTTGATTGTCCAATCATCTCCGGATGCGATAGGGTTTGGATAAATTGAAATAGATTCTTTCGAATTCTCTTTTATATCTGCGATACCGTTGAACCAAAACTCAATAGTGTCAGCTAATTCAGGCGTTGAAACATTAAAAACAGAAAACTTAAAATACGCCCAGCTTTCGGATGTAGTCATAACATTTACTTTTATAAAACCAATTCCTCCTGCGGGAATCGGAGCCATTGTACCTTCTGTTTTTGTGGCATCGTAACAGCTGTTAAAATCACAATAGGAGTAATCCCAGCCATTTGGTGTTACTTTTTCCAATAAATTCCATGAAAGAGAAAGAGAATCAGTTGTAGTATTTGTAAATGAAATCTGCGAAGTAACATATTCATTAGTTTGAATAGTAGTGGAAACAGAATGATCAG
>CAIYXD010000312.1 GCA_903930085.1 uncultured Flavobacteriia bacterium | reverse complement strand
GAAACGGATATCACTTCATCCACGAGTAATTCTGGTTTGGTTGGCTCTGTTTCCATGCTTTCTATCGAAAGTATTGAAGCAAATCCGTTTAACCCGCGAACACATTTCGAAAAAGCAGCATTAGAGGAATTGAGCCAATCTATTTCCATTCATGGAATAATTCAACCTTTGACTGTTCGAAAACTGGGAAGAGATAAATTCCAGTTGATTTCAGGTGAACGGCGATTCAGAGCTTCGCAACTTGCAGGTTTAAAGGAAGTACCAGCTTATATTCGTGTCGCAAACGACCAAACAATGCTAGAAATGGCATTGGTAGAAAATATCCAACGGGAAGATTTAAATGCAATTGAAGTTGCTTTATCCTATTCTCGTTTAATTGAAGAATGTAGCCTAACACAAGATCAATTAAGTCAAAAAGTGGCGAAATCTCGCTCAAGTATTACAAATCATTTGCGCTTACTGAAACTGCCTGCAGATATTCAAGCAAGTGTTCGCGATAATGTGCTTTCCATGGGACATGCGCGCGCGTTAGTTTCTGCTGGAGACGAGGCATTACAAATGGCAATTTTCAGTAGAATCGTTGAAGATGGACTTTCTGTTCGTGACGCAGAAGCGTTAATTAGAGAAGGTTACGTTGAACCAAGAGACACGGTTACAAAAAATGTAAAAGCATCCTCTGCAGCTGTAAGTTCAAAACAAGTGACTTTTAAAGAACATTTAGGCGATCGATTATCCGCAAAAATAGAAATCAAGAAATCAACTAACGGTTCCGGCAAAATTATTCTAAATTTTAATTCAGAAGTAGATTTAAATCGAATAATAGAAATTCTAAACCGTTAAATGAAGCTTTTTTCACTTGGTGTTTTTTTTATGCTATCCTTCTGTTGTCTTGCACAGAAAATCGCTGAGCCCGAAAGTATTTCAGATTCCGTAAAGATCCATTCTCCCAAAAAGGCAGTTATTTTTTCTGCAGTACTTCCTGGAGCAGGGCAGGTTTACAACCATCTCGCGATGCCGAAAGGAAAGAAAAAAGCGTTTTGGAAAGTTCCATTAATCTACGCAGGACTTGGAGCAACCGGTTTTTTTCTGATAAATAACCAACTGACGCAGCTTTCCTTAAAACAAGAATATATCGATAGAGAAAAGGGAAATGCGTTAAATCCTAAATGGCAAGAATACGATATCCAAGGAGTAGAAACGTTGTATAACCAATATTTGGATGCCCGGGATTTATCCATCTTAGCCTTTTCGGCTGTTTATTTACTCCAAGTTATTGACGCTGGAATTGAGGCGCATTTTGTGCATTTTGATATTTCGGAGGATCTTAGTTTGGCAATAAAACCAACTTATTTTGGTAAAAACACTATTGGAATGCGCTTAAGCTTTAATTTTCGTTAAATAAATTGTGAAAGCATTCTAAAAAATTATATTTGTTCCACATGCACAGAAAAATATGAATATCGCACTAATTGGATATGGGAAAATGGGAAAGGTGATTGAAGAAATCGCTTTGGAACGCGGACATACCATCGTTGCGAAAATTTCCAGTGAATTACCACTTTCAGAGGCAGATTTATCCCATGTTGATGTCGCAATCGAATTCTCAAAGCCGGATCTTGCCGTGGAACATATTCACGCATGTCTGAAACTACAAATCCCAATTATCGTTGGAACTACTGGCTGGTCGGATCAATTGGAAGAAGTTGAACGTGCTGTTAACCAAACCAACGGAAGTTTATTGTACGCTTCCAATTTCAGTATTGGGGTAAATATTTTTTTTGAAATCAATAAACGTCTGGCGCAATTAATGTCGGGACAACCTGGTTATTCTGCGTGTATGGAGGAAATTCACCATTTACAAAAACTGGATGCACCGAGTGGAACTGCGATTACACTTGCCAATGCGATTTTAGAAAATAATCCAGATTACGGTTCTTGGGTTTTGGGAGAAGAGAAAGTTCCGCATACCAATATTGGACAACTTGGTGTCACAAGCTACAGAAAACCAGATGTTCCTGGGACGCACACAATCCATTATTCTTCTAGCGTGGATACCTTGACAATTTCCCACGAAGCGCATAACAGAAACGGCTTTGCGATTGGAGCGGTAATAGCTTCAGAATGGCTTTTCGGCAAAAAAGGAATCTATACAATGAACGATGTTTTAAACTTAAATATACCATGAACGCACTTTATTTCTACTTCTTGATTTTAGTTCACCCGTATCTTGCGCTGTGGTCTAAAAGTTTTAAACAAGCTGGACACAAATCATGGGAAGCATGGATTCCAGGTTACAATTACTACGTTGCATTTAAAATCAGCTGTAAAAAGCCATTTTGGGCAATTCTACTTTTATTTCCTGGTATTCATATCGTAATGTGGTCGGTTGTTAATACTTCTTACATTCGAAGATTTGGATATTATTCGCTTGCCGACACTTTTCAAGGGATATTTTTCCCATATGTAATTCTTTACAAAATTGCGCAATCGAAACAAGATATTTTACCAGAAACGAATTGGGCAAATGGCAGAGAAGTTGGCACGCGTGCACTTGGTGACCATTTGGTGCTTTTATTGTCTTTACCGATAATTGGGCACGTAATTGCACTCATTTTGAATGCGATTTCGCGCGAAAAACCTGGTTCAAAATCGAAAGTTAAAGAATGGGGCGATTCCATTTTATTTGCACTGATTGCTGCAAGTATTATTCGTACATACGTTTTTGAACCTTTTCAAATTCCTACCGGTTCG
>CAIYXD010000311.1 GCA_903930085.1 uncultured Flavobacteriia bacterium | reverse complement strand
TGCGATATTGAACGGAATTTTACCTTTCAATATGGATCTTGACCAAGCATTCATCGCCGCAATTCTTACTGTAATTGGTTACTCCGTGAACGATACTGTAATTGTATACGATAGAATTCGTGAGGATCTTTCATGGAAACAAAATGTTGATCAAAAAGAAGAAATCAATGGTGCTTTGAATTCTACACTTTCTCGAACAATCAATACTTCTGCAACAACTTTTGTTGTATTGTTAGTGATTTTCCTAATGGGTGGTGTTGCAATTAAAGGATTTGTATTTGCACTATTAATTGGTGTTATTGTCGGTACGTATTCTTCAATTTGTATCGCAGCTCCAGTAATGGTAGATATGACGAAGAAAATTAATGTGAAGCTGTAATTTTACTGTTCTAAAATACGTTTTTGAAAAAAGAGCCGGCAGCAATGTCGGCTTTTTTGTGTTTAAGAAATTGGAAGGAGAAACTATTTTGATAAATTGATTGCTAGTAAGATTGGTGAGTAGGATACTAAAGAAAGAGTAATGGCAATTTCTTTTAGAAATGGATGATCTCGTTTCTTTCTGTCCTGCGCAAGTGCTGGTTCAATATCGTTCGTGCATCGCGATCCTCGGAAACTAAATCGATGAATTGTTTCCAGTTTTCTGGCGCAAGTCCCTGAAAGTGATACGGTGCGAAACCGAAACCGGAAATGCTTCCGCGCTCCACTAAAACTAAACTTTTTTCGCTTTTGTGTCGCCCTTTATCTACAATGTAAAAACTCTCGCCGTTGAAAGATAAATTGTTGATGAAACTTTGCACTCTTTCGTTGTAATCTGTCGCTGATTCTGCTTGAATGCAAGCTCCAGAACATTTCTTAATGGAATAATGAAAACAAGCGGATTGAGTAGGGTACAAGTCGCACAGTTTTTGACAAAGCGTATATTTTTCGCACATTTTATCGATGTATGTACTGGCTTCTTTTTTTGTGGAAAATCGTAGGATTGGATTTTCTGCTTTTTTCGAAGTTAATGCAATATACAGTTGAATATATCCTTTTTCATCTACTCGATCAAATAACCCATACGGAAATTTACTCTTCTTCAATTTCTGGTTATAGCTGGGCTGCAAGGATTTAATAAGTTGTGATTCCGATAAAAGAGCAATTAATTCAGAGCCGGTTAGATCGTACTCAATGCGCGAAATTTCGGCCATCATCTGCGTGCCTTTCTTGGTTTTTGAATTCCGAAGGTGCTGGTCAATTCTATTTTTAATGTGCTTACTTTTTCCAATATAAATCAATTGGTTCAAGTCATTGAAGAATTTGTAAACGCCTGGTTTGTTTGGAATTTCATCCAAATTTTCCAAATCGAGATTCGGATGTAGTATTTTTGGATTTACTTCCTGCTGAATGAATTTCTGCAAGTTATCCGGATCTTTTTCAAAAAGTAAGGTGAATAGATGTGCCGTAGCTAAAGCATCTCCTCCGGCGCGATGGCGACCAACAATTTCAATTCCTAGATTGCGCGATAATTTCCCCAAACTATACGATTCCAATCCTGGTATAACATAACGAGAAGTCCGAACCGTACATAAATGTGGACGGCGGTAATCGTAGCCGAGCGTTCGGAATTCATGGCGGAGAATGCCGTAATCGAAGCCAACGTTGTGCGCGACAAAAATACAACCTTCGGTGAATTCAATGATTTCTTTGGCAAGCTCATAAAACTTAGGCGCCGATGCAACCATGCTATCACTAATCCCTGTAAGGCGAACGATAAACTCGGGGATTTTCATTTCAGGATTTACCAAACTAGAAAATTCACCGATTATAGTGGTGCCGTCGTGTTTGTAAATCGCGATTTCAGTGATTTTGGATGCTTTAGGGCTTCCTCCAGTTGTCTCAATATCAACGATTACGTAATTCATTTTCACATGTAAAGTTACGAACTATATAAGTTTCCATCCCAAATTATCCCGTTTCTTTTGATATTTAACTATTTTTTTGTAACTTAGTTTGCGCCAATTTATTAATTCAGTAATAAAAGGTGATCTAGCTAATAATTAAACCGCATATTTTAACAAAATTGTATGAAGAAAATTACTACACTATTGCTTTTATTATTTGCTTTTACAGCAAATTCGCAAAGTAACTTAACTATTTTTAATAACAACGGACAACAGTTTTATGTCATCTTCAACGGGATCAAACAAAATTCAGTTCCCATGACCAATGTATCGGTGGCGGGAATTAAAAATGGTTCTTATTCTGTGAAATTGATCTTTTCGGATGGAAAAACACCCGATATTGATAAAAATTTTATGCTCGATGAACCAAAGGATATTACCGCTCGTGTTATTCTGAAAAAAGGGAAATTAAAATTACAATTAATCAGTTCAATTCCCACAAAAGGTGTTTTGACAGAAGGAGATTTTGTAATCTACCGCCCAAATAATACTGCAGTTTTCAGCGATGCAATTTCTGGAAATCAAACGGTTACAACGCAAGAAACTACCACCATCACAACTACCAATTCCACGAATGGAAATGCAGTGAATACAACCAATACTTCGCAAGGAACAACTGGAACTGCTGCTGTTCAACAAAATGGTACGAATCAAAATTTTACTAATCAAAATGGTTCGGTTACCATTCAAGTAAATGGCGGATCGACCGGACAACAATCGGGACAAGCTGGACAAGTTGGAATGAACGTATCCGTAAATGGAGGAACGACCGGACAACAAACTGAGCAAGTTGGAATGAACGTTAATGTAAATGGTGGAATGACCGGACAGCAAACTGAACAAGTTGGAATGAATGTTTCTGTAAATGGTGGAACAACTGGACAGCAAAC
>CAIYXD010000310.1 GCA_903930085.1 uncultured Flavobacteriia bacterium | reverse complement strand
CGCCCAACATGAAGATTTCAGCCTCTATTTATAGCGATAAAAAACGAGCGTTACAGGACGTAATTCTTGATCTTGTTGAACACCAAGTGGAACTTTTGCACGTCGACTGCAACGATGAAATTTCCGTTTTTGAGGATATTGCGCGCATTCGAACATGGTGCGATTTACCAATTGACTTGCACATTATCACCGAAGATCCAGAGAAATATTTTGATTTATTGCGAGCAAATCCAGTCGAATACATCACGTTTCAATTTGAGCAGTTGCCAAAAACGTTGGTCTTTCCAGAGGATATTTCGGGAAAAAAAGGATTGGCAATCATCACGCCGACGTCAATCGATGCATTTGATGCGTACACCAATTTTGATTTTATTCTCATCATGGCGACCATACCTGGGCAAAGCGGTGGCGTTTTTGATAAATTGAATTTTTCGAAAATCAGACAATTTAGAAACAAATACCCGAACAAATCTATTCATGTGGATGGCGGTGTAAACGGTGAAGTTTCCTTTATTTTACGCAACATGGGCGTTAGTTCCTCCGTATCTGGTTCGTATTTATTTAATGCACCAAGCATTGGACATGCGCTAATGAATCTGACCAAACGAGAAATTGAATCGCACTACAGAGTTGCAGATTTTATGGTGCCGCTGGAGGAATGTCCTGTTGTGAAAATGGAATCGTTGACTCTTGAAAACGTTCTGCAAACGATTGAAACTGGAAATCTTGGATTTTGTTTAGTGGTGGACGAAAATGGCGTGTTAAATGGTTTAATTTCCTCCGCAGATATTCGCAAATCGCTGTTGCGAAACCTACAAGATTTCAATAAAATGGAAGCACTTGATTTGATTAATTCGAATCCAATAACAATTTCAGAAGAAAATACAGTTGTTGAAATGCTGCAAAAAATTAAACGTTGCACCTTTTCTGTTATGTACCTCCCAGTTGTTAAAAATGGCACAAAGGCCAGCGGAATTGTTAACTTTACACACTTGATTAAAGCAGAATTATGATTTTACATTTAAAACAATCTATTAGCCAAGAGGAAGCAGCTGTTCTCGCAGAATCCGTTAAAGCTTTCCATATTTTTTCGAATAACACGCATGTTTTGATTACTGGTTCTGGAATGAAAGAAGTTCCTGCTGCCATCGAATCGAAAGTGGATAATTTTTGGGTTTTTCCAAACGATATGCAGTTGGCTGCAAAATCTTATTTGCCTGCAAAACGAGAAGTTAAGATTGGAAATGTTACGATTGGCGGAGCAACTGGAAATACACTTTTAATCGGTGGACCTTGCTCGGTGGAATCGGAAGATCAAATTCGAGAATCTTCGCAGCTACTGGTAAATTTGGGTTTAACAACCTTGCGTGGTGGATGCTACAAACCAAGAACTAGTCCGTATTCTTTTCAAGGAATGGGATTGGATGGATTGAAATTATTAGCAAAAATGCGGGAAGAATTTGGTTTGACTGTGATTACAGAAGCTAGAGACGCGACGCATATTGATGAGATAATTGCGTACAGCGATGTTATCCAAGTTGGTGCAAAAGCAATGTACGATCAGGGAATATTAAGAGCGTGTGCGAAAACACAAAAACCGGTTTTAATTAAAAGAGGTTTCGGAACTACCTTGCAGGAATTTGCGCAGGCAGCAGAATTTGTTTTGTCTGGTGGAAATGAAAACGTTGTTTTGTGCGAACGCGGAATTCGAACGTTTGAAACGGGAACGCGCTTCACGCTTGATTTGTGCGGCGTTGCTTGGTTGCAGGAATACACCAATTTACCAATTATCTTGGATCCTTCGCATGCAATGGGTTATGCGTATGGCGTTCCAGTTTTAGCGAAAGCGTGCGTTGCAATGGGAATTGATGGATTATTGATTGAAACACACCGCGATCCTAAAGTTGCAAAATCCGATGCTTCGCAGCAATTGGATCACCAAGGATTCGAGAATCTTTTAAATGCCTTGAAGCCAGTTGCGGAAAGTGTTGGGTACAAAATGATATAACGCATGATACTAGAACAAAATATAAAGGGTCTTTGCTCAAAATCCGGCATTGATTTCAACGATTTCATGAACGACATGGATGTGGATAATGTGAGTGAACTTACGATTTTCGACATTGAAGCGGTTTGTGAAGAATACAATGTGGATATGCTTTCTCTTTTATTCAAACCGATGTTTCGTCCGGAGATTTGGAATAAAAAACTGGAAAAAAT
>CAIYXD010000309.1 GCA_903930085.1 uncultured Flavobacteriia bacterium | reverse complement strand
GGATACAATAAATAGGTAAATCATCAATGCCATTGGCCAACCTGTTTTATTGAACCATGCTTTGTACACTTTCAAAGAGAAAAATGCAGAAATGGCTAAAACCGCGATAGAAATTCCTAATAGAATAGTACTTGAAATTTTCAAACCTACTTCTCTATCCGTCTGCTCATCTGCAAAATACGTCAAAGATGCTCCAGCCTGCTCAAATGCTGCCCAGAAGAAAATCACAAAAAATGCTACAATATAGATAACCCAAATTCGCTGTTTTTCAATTTTAGTTAAACTAGGATCTGAAATAATAACACCAGGTGCAGCGATTGTAAGGGAAAAGATAAACGCACCGATTAAATCGCCATCCAACATGAAGTAAAACGATCCTAATAATACCAACCAAATTCCAACCCAAACCAACAATGTTTTAGTAGACATTTTAACTTCTGGAACAGCAGCATCCACAACTTTTTTGACCGGTTTACCGCCAACTGGAGAACCGTCTGGTGCAACTATGTAGTGGTTTTTCATTGAAACAAATAGTAAAACACTAATAATCATTCCAATACACGCTAATAAGAAACCATATTTAAAATCACCAGGATTTCCAGTATCGCCAACAGCACCACACAATAAAGGCGCAATAAACGCACCTAGGTTAATTCCCATGTAGAAAATGGTGAATGCAGAATCAATTTTTGGATCGCCTTGTGGGTACAATTGTCCAACCATTGTGGAGATATTTGGTTTAAAGAAACCATTTCCAAGTATCAAGAAACCTAAACCTGTAAACATCAGTGTGGCAGCCAAACCGCCTTCTGTATAAAAACTACCTGCCAAGAACATGAAGAACTGGCCAATTGCCATCATCAAACCACCGATAACAATGGATTTTCGATTTCCCCAATATCTATCTGCCATGTAACCACCGATAAGTGGCGTCAAATAAACCAAACCGGTATAACTACCGTAAATTTGAGTTCCTAATTCTTTATCAAAAAGTAATGCTTTACCCAAGAAAAGTACAAAAAGTGCACGCATTCCATAGTAGGAAAAACGTTCCCACATTTCAGTTGCAAACAAAACATACAGTCCTTGAGGGTGTTTTTGTGTAGTATTTTCCATAATTTTCTAACCGTTTAGAATAGTTTAAGTCGTGAAAATATAAAAATTATTTAACTATTCGCTTTTTGTTACGTAACAGTTTTTTACTATGCAGTTCAATATCCACACACATGTTTCCTCTGGACAAGCCATTGAGATTGTAAATAGCACTGGAAATCAGTTAGAATTCCCACATTTTTCATTGGGAATTCATCCGTGGGACAGTGAGAAATCAACGTTAAAAATAGTCGGACTTTCGGGAAAATTAAATGCTGCAGGATGCATTGCTTTGGGTGAAATTGGTTTGGATAAACTAAAAGGTCCTAGCATGGAAATTCAATTAGCTGTTTTTAAAGAACAAATTGCGCTGTCGGAAAAATTAGAGTTGCCCGTAATTATTCACTGCGTGCGCGCCTGGAATGAGTTGGTATTGGTAAAAAAAGCCTTGAATCCGAAACAAACATGGATTTTTCATGGATTTACGAAAACCAGTTTATTAAAGGATGCACTAGAAAATGGCTTGTATATAAGTATTGGATCTGCTGTGTTGACGCATATAAAAGTGCAGGATATTCTTCCAGAAATTCCAAACGACCGCTTATTTCTAGAAACAGATCATTCGAGTTGTCTGATTTCTGCTGTCTACCAAAAAGTTTCCGAATTAAAAAAATTACCTTTGCAGGAATTGGAAGAAATTGTAGAAAATAACTTTAAACGTGTTTTTACCAGATGGAAAATTGGCTCGAACGAACAGAACTT
>CAIYXD010000308.1 GCA_903930085.1 uncultured Flavobacteriia bacterium | reverse complement strand
GTTTTTTACAATAAGCCAAACGCCATATACAAGGAAAGGCAAAGCAGCTACTTCTACTAAATTTCTGACCGAAACAAAAGGCATAATCCACAGTAAGGCCAATATCCAACCAACTTTAACGGCCAACTTTTTGTTGGATAATTTTTCAGTGATTTTCATTCCAAACCAACAAACAACCAACGAAGCAAATGCTAAAATTAAACGGTTAAAAAACATTAAAATCTTGGGGTCTGCTACTCCAATCCATTTCATAACCACAAAATAGATATAATTCAGTCCAACATACGTAAAACTATGGCCTTCTGGCGCGCCAAGATTTCCTTTCGACCATGGCAGCCAACTATTGTAATCAAATCCATCTGCCCAAGAAGCGGCAGCTTCAATAATCAAAAAGTGATCATCGTGCATGCCATAACCTTGTGAAAAGATTACCGCAATCAATCGAACAAAGATTGCAGCAAGGAGAATGAACTTATACGATTGGAACTTATCGGATGTAAACATTTTAAAGATTCTTATATTCGTTATAAACCAATGACATAAAAGAATGACATCGTTTTTGTTCTTTTTTGAGTGCTGAATTATTCATGGTATTATCCGGATAATTCTTTGCATCCATGTGGTAACTAAAATTTCCATTCTCTGAAATCCAACCGAAACCGCGGTTAATTGTGTGCAGCGCAAATTGTGGACAAGCCGGATTCAACAAATCTTTACTCCAAGTATATTTTTCGAAATCGCCATTCATTTGGTACAATAAAGTACGCACAATATCTGCCTGCGAACCAAGTGTTTCAATTTTTTGTCCACGGAATTCTTTTTTGAGAGGTTCCCCGAAAAGTAAAAGTGGAATATGAAAATAAGCGCCCAAATTAGGATTTTGAATTGCTGCGGAAGCATGGCCATGGTCTGCAACCAGCACAAAAATTGTGTTTTTATACCAAGTGTGCGTTTTCGCTTTTGTCAAAAAATCATTCAAGCATTTGTCGGCATAAAACAAGGAACTCATAAAATCAGCTTCTTGACCTTTCCATTTTTCCGTCTTTCGATTTGGATAATCGTAAGGAGAATGTGTGCTTCCCGTGAAAGCACAATGCATGAATGGCCCTTTTGTTTTATCTATCTTATCTAAAAGAATTTTGTAAAGATCTTCATCGTAGTAATTCAGTTTACCACGTTTCAAGTTTTTCGGAAAATTATTTTCATCTTCGACAACATCAAAACCATGATCCATAAAATAACCACCAATATTCCCGTATTTCAAATCTCCACTAAACAAATAATGGGATGTGTAGCCCCACTTTTTCAAGTCTTGGTTGAACGATGGTATTTTACGGTGTTTATCTGGCTGCATGGAAATAGAAATCTCTGGCAATGCAGGATATCCACTAAAAATACTTGAATTTCCAATTTCCGAAGTTCCACCAGTTGCATAAATATTGGTGAACAATAAACCCTTCTTGCCCAGTCGATCAAAATTAGGTGTTGCGCCTTTTTGACCAGAAATACTCGAAATTGCGTTTGCAGACCAACTTTCCAAAATAATAAAAACAATATTCGGACGACTATTTGTAAATATTTTTCGCTCGTGCTCTATGGGATAGGAATAGAAATCCTTTAATTCATTTTTGGATTCAACCTCCGAAATAATAGGAAATAGTGCACCAATTTCACTTCGATTAAAAAGCAGAAAACTTTTCGCGAAAAAATAGACAGAATTTACAGATAAGTCATTTGCTGCATATTCACTAGAATAATAAGCAGAATCAATATTGATAGGAATTTGTTGGGTTCCTCCGCGCGCTAAAACTAAAAAACTACTACCGAAAACAGCCAAAATCAACATTCCAATCGGAATTCTAACAAAAAGATTTAGCTTATTTGGGACGGAATCTAACTTAAAGAAAAAACGCATGAATTTAAATCCAAAAACTATTTCTAGAAAAGCATAAACGACAAACCAAATTGTCATGCTATAATCTGCGGTTCGAAAAACTTCATCCGGATTTAAAAGATGTGTAAAAACGCGCGTTGTTAATTTATGGTTCCATTCTGTGTATGCATTGATTTCGCCACCATGAATCATGGCACAAATTACTATTTCCAAAAATAAACTGGCATAAAAAGCAAACCGCGACCACTTTCCAGGCTTTAAGAAATAGATGAAAATGAAAATAAGAGGCAAAAAACTCAGTAAAGCTGCCGTTGCCAAATCCAATCGAATGGAATATACGAAGGCCATCAGCCAATCTAAAATGGAGACTTTTGCAAACTTATCCCAATTATGAATAGAAAATAAAACCCTTTGAAAATCAAAAATCACCAGCCAAAATAGCAGCAACTTTAGGATTGTTAAGATGGATTGCTTCATTAAATTCATGCGACAAAGATACGGAGAATTCAGGATTTCATATTTTTATTTAACATTTGGTTTTTCTAGGATTTATTTTTTGGTAACATTGGTCACTAATTCTAACTTCCATTCTTTTTATATTTGAAAAAAATAAATAAAATGGGGAAATTTAGCGAAATTGTAAAATCAGATATTCCAACCCTTGTAGACTTTTATGCAACTTGGTGCGGACCCTGTAAAATGATGAGTCCCGTTTTGGAACGTATAAAAAATGAAATGGGTTCCCAAGTTAGAGTTCTAAAAATAGACGTTGATAAAAACCAGGATGCTGCTGAAAAATTCAAAGTTCGTGGCGTTCCAACTTTTATTTTATTTAAAAAAGGAGAAATCCAATGGCGTCAAAGTGGTGGGATGGATTTTAATACTTTGAAAAATAAAATAAAATCCGCGCTCTAATTTCCTTTTAACGTCAGAAAACGAAGACTTTTTAAATGCTATACAAACTTTCTCATGGCTTAAAGTTACTTCAGCAAAAGAGCTATTACTCCTTTCATTGCTGGATTTCTGTTGTTTATGCAACTTTATCTTAATGCTTCCGTATTAAGCGTTTATTATTATTTGTGGTGCAAATTTGCAGATATTATACTATTCTTCTACTTTTGCGCCCTGTTTAAAATAAACAAAAAATAAATTTATGGAATCAATAATGATTTATGTGCCAATAGCAATGGCAATTATTGGCTTACTTTTTATGTGGGCAAAAAGATCTTGGGTCTTGAAACAAGATGCAGGAGATGGAAAAATGAAAGAAATTTCAGATTACATTTATGAAGGAGCTTTGGCGTTCTTAAAAGCAGAGTACCGTTTATTGGCATTCTTCGTTATTGGAGCAAGTATTGTTTTAGCCGGAATTTCATTTATTGTACCGACAACACATATTTTAATCGTGGTTGCGTTTGTTTTTGGAGCTGTTTTCTCTGCACTTGCTGGAAACATGGGGATGAAAATTGCAACTAAAACCAATGTTCGAACTACACAAGCTGCGCGCACAAGTTTACCACAAGCATTGAAAGTTTCTTTCGGTGGTGGAACGGTAATGGGACTTGGAGTTGCAGGTTTGGCAGTTTTGGGTTTAACTGCATTCTTTATCTTCTTCTTCCACTTTTTTATGGGTGGGAAATGGACAAACACTGCAGACATGACAATCGTTTTGGAAACGTTGGCTGGATTCTCTTTAGGAGCTGAATCCATTGCTTTGTTTGCGCGTGTAGGTGGTGGAATTTATACGAAAGCAGCAGATGTTGGCGCGGATTTAGTTGGAAAAGTAGAAGCTGGAATTCCAGAAGATGATCCACGTAATCCTGCAACAATTGCAGATAACGTTGGAGATAATGTTGGAGACGTTGCAGGAATGGGCGCCGATTTATTCGGTTCTTATGTTGCAACAGTTTTAGCAGCCATGGTACTTGGAAATTATGTAATCAATGACAATGGAGGTTTTATTAATGATGCATTTGGTGGAATTGGACCAATCTTATTGCCAATGTCAATTGCGGGTATAGGTATCGTAATTTCCATTATTGGAACGTTCTTAGTGAAGATAAGTAGTAACTCTGCTAAAGAAGCAGAAGTGCAAAGAGCATTAAATATCGGAAACTGGGTTTCAATTGGTTTGGTAGCTGTTTCTTGCTTTATCCTAGTTAACTGGATGTTACCTGCTGAGATGCAAATGAATTTCTACGGAGAAGGATCAATAAAAATTACTTCCATGCGTGTGTTTTATGCAACGCTAGTTGGATTGGTAGTTGGCGCAGTTATTTCATCTGTTACAGAATACTACACAGGATTGGGCAAAAAACCAATTTTGAAAATCGTTGAAAAATCAAGCACAGGAGCTGGAACAAATATCATTGCAGGTTTAGCAACTGGTATGATTTCTACCTTCCCAACAGTAATTTTATTTGCTGCTGCAATTTGGACTTCTTACGCATTCGCTGGATTCTACGGTGTAGCGCTTGCAGCTTCCGCAATGATGGCAACAACTGCAATGCAATTAGCAATCGATGCTTTCGGACCTATTTCAGATAATGCTGGTGGAATTGCCGAAATGAGTGAATTACCAAAAGAAGTACGTGAGCGTACAGACATTTTAGATTCCGTTGGAAACACAACTGCTGCCACAGGTAAAGGTTTTGCTATCGCATCTGCAGCATTGACATCGCTAGCCTTATTTGCTGCTTATGTAACATTTACAGGAATTGATGGAATCAATATTTTCAAAGCGCCAGTTTTAGCAATGTTATTTATCGGTGCAATGATTCCAGTTGTGTTCTCTGCATTAGCGATGAACTCGGTTGGGAAAGCTGCAATGGACATGGTGCATGAAGTGCGTCGACAGTTTAGAGAAATTCCAGGAATCATGGAAGGTACTGGTAAACCAGAATACGCTAAATGTGTGGATATTTCTACAAAAGCTGCATTACGCGAAATGATGTTGCCAGGAATTCTTACTATTGGTTTCCCAATTGCTATTGTGTTATTAGGCGTATTGATTTATCCTGACAACTATAAATTAGTTGCTGAAATGCTTGGTGGATATATGGCAGGTGTGACCGTTTCTGGTGTACTTTGGGCAGTTTTCCAAAACAATGCTGGTGGAGCTTGGGACAATGCGAAAAAATCATTTGAAGCGGGTGTAATGATTAACGGAGAAATGACCTACAAAGGTTCAGATGCGCACAAAGCTGCAGTAACTGGAGATACCGTTGGTGATCCATTTAAAGACACTTCAGGTCCATCGATGAACATCTTGATTAAATTAACATGTTTGATTGGTTTGGTTATAGCGCCAATTTTGGGAGATGGTCATTCTACTGAGAAAAAAGCAGCGGTTGGTGCTTGTTGTTCAGAAATGGAATCTTCGCACCACGGCGACATGAAAGCTTGTGCACCGCATGCAAAAGGAGAATACATGATTGGAAAATGCGACATGCGTGAATGCGCTAAAATGTCACAGGAAGAATGTGCTGCAATGTGTGATTCCATGAAATGCTCACCAGAAGAGAAAGAAATGTGTATGGCACATTATGGAAAAGACGGTAAGTTCATGGACGGAAGTTATGGACAAAAAGCATGTTGTAAAGAAATGAAAAATTGTGAAAACAATGCAAAATGCAAAGACAAAGCGACTTGCAAAAAGGATTGTAAAAAATAATTACTTCCATCGGAAGGGAAAAGGAATGCCATTTGGTGTTCCTTTTTTTTGTGCTGAATTTTTCATTTTCCAAAAAAAGAAATACTAACTAGAGTTCAACTGCGTTTACTATATTTGAACTATGCGCATTTTCATTTTTTTCTTAGCACTCTTTATAAGCCAATTGGCAATTGGGCAGGTCCTTTTTGACAAAAACAAATACGATTTTGGTGACCTAGAAGTTTATGACAACCGTTTTGTGGATTTTATTTTGACCAATAAAAACAATAAGAAAGAATACCTTTTACGCTTAACTAAACCTTTAGATGTCGCCTATATCGAAAGTGGACAAGCCATGGAAAAAGATAGTTCGATTACTATTCGATTCCAGATTAATGCTAAGAAAAAAGGATATTTTTCGTATGAAGTGGAAATTTACACCAGTGACAAAGACCTTCCTACGAAAATAAAATTAACCGGAAATATAAAAGAAGTTCCGCAAGATAATCTATCGACATTAACAGCTTGTCCAAGTTTTTCTGCGTTGCCTAGTGGAAAGAAATTCAATGAATTTCAGCTGACAATACTGACAATAGACAAAGAATCCAGGGTTCCGATTTCCAAATCACTCGTTGTGATGCTACAAAATGGTCGGCAAATACTCGCACTTACAACCGACAAATCGGGTAAAATAAAGGAGCAATCTACTTTTGGATTCAGCTATTTTTATGCGACACACGATGGTTATTTCCCAGCAGAAATAGGCGAATACATTAATTTTCAACGCAATTACGTACTACTGGAATTGGAGCGTGACGCTAGAATTGAATTAGCTAATACACAAACGTTAAACAATACTCCTCTAACCGACGAGGTAGAAAAAATAACGGATACTATAATTGATTTGGAAATTGAATTGCAGAAAGAACAGAAGACAGAAAGTATAATTGAAATTCCTATTGCTCTTTCACAACTGGACAAAAACAACTTTTCAGAATCCTACTTTAAACCGGTAAATGTTGTTTTTGTATTGGATATTTCATCTTCGATGAAGCAAAATGAAAAATTGGAACTAATGAAATTTGCTTTAATTCAATTGGTGAACATGCTTCGTGCGGAAGATAATATTTCTATTGTTACCTACTCTAGCGAGGCGAAAGTGTTAATTTCTAAAACATCAGGAGCAGATAAAGAAAAAATTAACACTGAAGTTAGCGCATTAAAAGCTGCTGGTTTAACTGCTGGAGGAGAAGGAATAAAACTTGGGTTTAAACAGGCAAGAAAGTCGTTTATCGAAAATGGTGTCAACCAAGTAATTGTTATTACAGATGGTGCTTTTAACCGTTATTCACAAGAATATGAGAAAACGGTTAAAAAATATAGTAAAAAAGGAATCCACCTTTCTGTTGTTGGAATTCAAAATAAAGAGGCGGACCAGCAAAAAATGCAAGCAGCTGCAGAACTTGGAGGTGGGCGGTACATTCCAATTTTCAAATTAGCAGATGCTCAATCCAATCTAAAGGAAGAAATTCGATTCATTTCATTCAAAAAATAATGTGTTTTTGTTTCCAAAATTTGCGATTATTTGTAATTTAACCTTCTGAAATTTATTTCTTTAAGAAAGGTATATCCTTTTCTATTACATGCGATATACTAAGAATCATAAAACAACCGAATACCAATGAATACTTTTAATATAAAGATAGAAGCTACTAATTTAAACGCAGAAAACGCATCTACTTTATTTGAAGGCAAATTAAACGAGGAACTTATTGAAATTGGCGAATTACTAGCAGAAAATTGCGCGGTATCGTTTATTTCAATTAATATCATTGACAAACAAAAAAGTTGGACTAAAGTAATTTACGGGAATGAAAATTTCAGTAAAAGCTATAATTCTTCCTTTTGCCTGCAAACGCTTGCAGAACTCAAAAATATAACGGTAGTTTCTGATGCTTCAGAAGATAGTCGATTTAGTAAAAATGATCTAGTTATTAATTCCCACAAAATTCGCTTTTACGCTGGTTGTGTAATTTATGACACAAACGATAATCCAATCGGCACGATAAGTCTATTTGATTCCAAACCAAAAACACTAAGCAAGTCCCAAGAAGTATTATTAAAATTTATTGCCCGTTCGATTAGTGACAAAATGAATTTAAATGATTTAGTTCGATACAATGAAAGGATTAGGCAACAAATGGATTTCTATGCATATATTTTAAATAATATTCCATCTGATATTGCCATTTTTGATATTCATCACAACTATTTATATGTTAATCCACAAGGTATTGGGGATCCGAAAATTCGGGAATTCATGATTGGGAAAACCAACTTTGATTATTGTAAATTAAAAGGAATTTCAAATGATTTAGCAGAAGTTAGACAAAAAAGATTCGATGAAATTCTGCACTCAAAGAAAAGTGTGGAATGGGAAGATGAAAAACTTAACGCCTCAGGGGAAAGGGTTGTTATTTTGCGCAGAATGGCTCCTCTTTTTGATATGAATGGGGATATTTGTAATGTTGTCGGCTACGGAAACGATATTACACTGCGAAAAGAGTTCGAGGAAAAACTTCATATAACCAATCAGCAACTATTGTTATTTGAATATTTTCTTGCCCATACAAGCGATGTTATTACCGTATCTAATGAAAAAGGAGAGATTGTATATTTTAACAAAGCGGCAACACAATTGTTGGGGTTAAACCATTCAAAAACAAATTCCTACCAAATTAAAGATATAGATCCATTATTTGAAGATAAATCCTTCTGGAAACAAACGTTTGAAAGCCTTAAGATTAATAAAAATGAACGTTTAGAAACTGTCTTTAAAAATAAGAAAACGGGGCAGGAAATCGATGTCGAATTAAATGTGGCTTATGAGGAATTTGATGGGAATTCATTCTTAATCTCAATCGCAAGGGATATTCGAGAAAAGAAAAAAGCAGAAATTGTTTTACTTGCTAAAAACGCGCAAATTCAGGACATTACGAATGCAATGAATAGTAGTTCGATGGTGATTACTGCGGATAAAAAAGGAACGATTTTGAGCGTAAATTCCATGTTTTGTAAAACAACAAAATATCTAAAAAAGGACTTGATTGGAAACAACTTGTCGCTTCTCAACTCCGGTCACCATACAAAAGAATTTTGGAATGAAATGTGGCAAACAATTAATTCTGGTGAAATTTGGAAAGGCGAAATTAAAAACAAGACAAAAAAGGGTACAGCCTATTGGATAGATACAATGATTTACCCAATCAAAAATAATAGAAATGAAGTGGATTATTTTCTTTCCATACGGCATGATATCACTGCAAAAAAAGAAAATGAATCCCGTGAACAGGAAAAAACTAAAATACTAATACGCCAGCAGCAAACACTTTTTGACTTAGCATTACTTCCGATTGAGACAGATATAGATTCCATTTTAAAGATTTATATAAAAAATGCTGCCGAAACAATTAAGGGGAAAAT
This sequence comes from uncultured Flavobacteriia bacterium, assembly GCA_903930085.1. GTDB lineage: Bacteria > Bacteroidota > Bacteroidia > Flavobacteriales_D > Crocinitomicaceae > M0103. Next base: position 2,757 of record CAIYXD010000308.1, on the reverse strand, counting down.
TTTGGGCGTGTATTTATTTAACGAAAAAGGAGAGAAAAGTAATAAAAGTATTCATTACAAATATGATCACGAGGAATTTACCGATAGCAATTTCTTATTAAACAATAAGTATTCTGATATTTTCAATGGTATTTTAGTTGAAAAAAAATCACTTATATTAGATACCTCAACAGAAAATAAAAGGCAAAGGGAATTCATTGAATTTCACAAAAATAAAAATGGTATCGGATCCATTTTAATCAATCCCATACATGTTAGCAACACTATTCATGGTTTATTTTATGTTGCAGATTACGCAACAAAAAGCGAGTGGCAAGAGGAGGATACCACATTTACTAGTTCACTTTCGAACCTGATTGCATTAGTAATTGAATCCCATGCGAATATGGAAGCAACTAAAAGTTTGAAGAAAAACCTAGAATTGCGCAATATTTTGATGACTATAGCAACGGAGTATATCAATTTGAATCCTGAAAAAATGGAAGTCAACTTGGACGCTTCCTTGAAAAAACTTGCCGCTTTTGTTCAAGCAGACAGAGCCTATATCTTTAAATATAACCATAACAACCAAACTTGCACAAATACCTACGAATATTGTGCGGAAGGAATTTCTCCTCAGATAAAAAAACTACAAAATTATCCATTTTCTGAAATGGAAGAATGGTTGGAAATGCATTTAAAGGAAGAAACCATATTTATCGCGAACGTTGAAAATTTAAAGGAAACTAAACTTAAAAGGTCTCTCGAGGAGCAGGAAATTAAAAGTATTGTTTCTGTTCCAATGTTACTAAGAGGCGTTTGCATTGGTTTTGTTGGTTTTGACGCGGTAAGGGAATATAAGCACTTTAATAAAGAAGAAATATTCCTTTTGACTTTGTTTGGGCAAATTTTAGTAAACTTATACGATAAAGCAGATTCCATTTTGGAAATTGAATCCAAGACGAAACAAATTGCAGAAATAAATCAAACACTTATACAACAAGTAGAAAAGCAAACGGAGCGTAACGTGCAACTAAATCAAACCCTTTACAACCAGGATAAATTGGCGACAATTGGGGAAATCGCATCCGGTATTGCACACGATTTAAATACGCCACTAGGAGCAATTAAAATTGGCGTGGAAAGTATTCAATATACTTTGCAGGATTTAATTAGTAACCTTCTGAAAGATTGCTCGCAGGAAGAATTGGACTTCGCATGTGAAAGAGCAACCCATAAAAAAATGGAGTTGTTTATTGGTGGTATTCAAATGCAAAAAGAACAAATGGAATTTCTAGAATTTCTAACGAAAGAATATGATATAGAAGAATTATCACGAAAAAATCTTGCTGGACTATTTGTACAGGCGAGAATAAATCCATCTGAAAAAGAGACTATCGACAAAGTTTTATCCGCTCGAAACCCGGAATCCTTTCTTGCTGTTATCCAGCAACTTCAGACAATAAAAACGTTTATTTCTACTATTCTAATTTCTACCGAACGTTCAACAGAAGTGGTTAAAAATTTGAGGAATTTCATTAAAATAGATTCTAACCAACAGCGTTCAACCATTGATTTAAAGAAGAACTTATCTACGGTAATTGATATTTTTAATTACCAGATCAAAAACAAAATAAACTTACGCGTTGATTTGATGGATAACTTATTTATCGAAGGGTACGATGTGAAATTATTTCAACTTTGGTCGAATTTAATCAAAAATGCTGTTGAAGCAATTGAGGATGTTGGAGATATTTGGATCTATAGCACAGTAACCGAAAACACCATAGAAATTTCGATTGAAAACAATGGAGAGAAGATAGCGGAAGAAACTATGAAACTCATGTTTAAAAAGTTCTTTAGCACCAAATTAAAAAGTAATGGAACAGGTTTAGGCTTAAGTATTGTAAAAAATGTGTTGGATGAACATTCTGCGAAGATTGAAGTAAGCTCCTGTGCAGAAAGAACGGTTTTTAGAACTATTTTCCCTAAGAATTCTTCCTGTTAACCTCAGTTTGATGCTAAATTATGTTCAGAACGCCTGAAAACATTCAGAATTTTGGGGAAGTCTATCGGTTTTTGGTCACAAATACACGATCTGTATCCACTTGTGCTTCCAACACTTGAAAGAATTCTTCTCTTTTTTCTTCCGGAATACACGCCAATGGAAATGTCAGTTGTAAATCTTTGATGTAATCAAAATAAATAGTGTCCTGTTGAATAGAAATTTTGCGCAATCCTGAAAAATAAATCAGGGAAACATCCCGGTCAGCAACAACAATTGCTTTTTTCGTTACGCCGGCACGAAAGCGCGAATTGCTTGACCCTACAAGCAAGAATACAAGATTATCTGCTGCTCCAAACCAAAATCCAATCGCTGGCATCCACGCTTCGGAAGTTAAATTGTATAAAACCGTTCCAACAAAGAAAAGCACCATCGCTTCTAACAAAGTATACACCTGAACGCGCTGAATTCTTTCTTTGCTCATCGGCTCGTTCCACTTGAATTTGTTGGTTTGATTAACCATTCGCAAGCCCATCCAACGTCTAATTGTTCGACGAAGATTGATGATGAAAACCAATAAACCAATTACTAAAAAGATTTTAAAACGGTATTGCAACTGACCACCGGAAGTGCGGAAAAATTCTACCGGCAAATCAAAACCAACCCAAATTGTAAACAACATCGTTGGAAATAGAATAAACAGTAAAAGAACATTGATGAATTTATTCATTTGGAATCATCTTAAGTTTTCTTTTTAGCGCTTCAATTTTATT
>CAIYXD010000307.1 GCA_903930085.1 uncultured Flavobacteriia bacterium | reverse complement strand
TAGGCACTGTAGTGGATGCTTTAGATCCCAAATAGAAATCTGCTCCTGTATACCATTTTCCGTTTGCAATACCACCATCTTGTTTTCCTAACAATTGAATAGGACCGCTTTTTGCCAATATGTTGGTCACGCCTCTAAATACGGCATCATAATTATTGGTGCTTTGCTGAGAAGTACTGATGGTAATTCCACCTCCATCTCCTGTTGCTAAAACGCTCAGGGCACTTTCTGCTTCAATACCCCAAGCATCATTACTAGCTCCTGTTGCTTTTCCAATCATTCGAATGGCATCAGAAGTTGTATTAGCAGAGGTAATTGTTAAAGCTCCATTATTAAAAAGAGCTGAACTATACTCACTACCACTTGATTGTGAAAACCCATCTAATAGTATGGTACCTATACCACTGTTAATAGAACCCGTAGTTAGTACCCAAAAACCTAAAGCCCATCTGGCCGCTGATGAATTCACAGCATACGACTTACCACGCAAAACAATATTACCACCACCTGAATTCAAATTTAAAGTGCCATCAACCCTAATCCCTTCATAAGAACCTGAAACATTGTTTCCCATTGCATATCCGCTAGCTAAAGCATCACCACCACCTAAGGTAATATTTCCTCCATTCGTTGTCACTGTTAATCCACCTAATAAAAATTGGATGTAACCATTGTTTGTGCTTTCACCATCGGTGGCATCATCAATATTAGCAGCCAATAGTACATCGCCACCTTGGGTTGTAAAAGAAGTTGCACTTGCATTTTTAATATAGGTTTTGGAGCGCGCTATAATTGCTGCATTTGCTAAAGTTGATGAAGTAGAAGAACTTAGCGAAAGTTCCCCACCATCAAATGCAATTGGTCCAGCTACTGTTGCAGCTGCGTTTTTAGTAATTAGTCCTGTTCCCGTGTTTATAGTATAAGAAACAGGAGGCGTTGTTCCTCCAACAATTCCAGTTTGTGAAAATGCCTTATTCGTACTTATAATTTCTAATGCAAAGGCCCCGTTAATTGCCCCACTCAGCGTTAAATCTCCAGCTGTTCCGTTTATAGTTGTATTAGATGCCAATGTAATTGGACCGGAAAAAGTTGCGGCAGTTGCGGTTGAATTATAAATTACACCACTTGCACTTGCCCCAGTTCCATTAATGGTCATTGGTTCTGCAGTGCTGTAGTTTAGTCCATTTAAGTCCATTGCAGCACCAGCAACAATTGTACTGCTCCCAGCAACAGTTCCTAAGGCAGTGGCTGATCCACATTTAAGAGTACCTTGAGAAATTGTGGATAAACCCGTATACGTATTTGCACCCGATAATGTTAGTGTTCCTGCTCCAGTCTTGGTTACAGTTCCTGTTCCAGAAATTACATTACTGATGGTAAAATTATCACTTCTATTAAAAATTAAAGCGGCATTATTGGTCACTGCTCCAGCGCTTATGGTTCCTAAAGTTCCTCCATCTCCAATTTGTAGTGTTCCTGCACTAACAGTAGTGGCACCAGAATAACTATTGATTCCCGTAAAAGTTAATTTTCCAGCTCCTGCCTTTGTTAAGTTAGAGACATTTGATTGCGTTATGGCAGCACTAATCCATAAATCATTATCCGCAGCTCCTTCAGCAACTGTAAATGTACTAGTGCCTAAATCATTACGAAGATGAATTCTTCCTGCAATTTCAGCTGAGGAAGTTGGATTGGTTACCGTAATATTCGTAACACCCCACTCAAAATAGGAAGTAGCTGCTGCAGCGCTTGTGCCACCATTACTTCGCAACGTTCCTCCACCATTAAAATTTAAACCTCCAGTTAAATTCCATATATGTTGTTGACCGCTTGATGTTTCTAAAACTCCACCATTGATATTAATAGTAGTTACACGATCGGCATTATAACCCAAAGCAGAAGCTAATCCTGTTAACTGAACGGTTCCATTTTGATTTATATTTAAGGTGCCTACTATAACACCCAATCCATCCATAGGTGCTGTATCATTTAAGAGTAGCGTTCCAGTTGTTACGGTTGTTCCACCGGTATAACGATTATCGCCAGAAAGAGTAAGCGCACCAGTACCAGTTTTTAATAGACTACCAGTACCAGTTATTGGTCCCGTTATGGAAGATGCAATTCCTGCTGTGATTTCAATGTTACTTAAATTAGCTACCGTAGATCCTAATGTCACGGAGCCCGCAAGAGCATTCAAATGAAATGCCGTGCTTAAACTAGCTGAATTGAGCGTGCTAGCATTCGTTAAAGTAAAACGAAGTATGACTGCGCCATCGGCGCCAGTAAAAGTTCCATAGTGTTGTGAACCACCACCTCCACCAGTTTTTGGAGTTGGGGTAGTAAAAACGCTTGAGCCGTAGCCATATTCAATAGCAACACCAGTTAAACTAGAACTATATCCTGCTCCACCGCCTGTGTTACCAGAAGCATTTCCTACAGCTCCACCACCTGCACCACCATAATTCACGACTGATCCACTAGTGGCACCTGTACCGCCAGATCGTTGTGTTCCTTGTCCACCACTTCGGCCATTTCCCTGATTAGAACCAGCTCCGCCGCCGCCGCCGCCTGCAGCATAACTAGCTCCACCAAATCCAACAAGTCCTAATGAGCTATTATAATTACCGCCGCCGCCGCCGCCGCCAGATTTTATATTTTCTAAATAAGAATCTGTTCCAGATGAGGATAATCCACCGCCTTGCCCAACTGAAATAGAAAGTGGAACACCATTATAAGAATAAGTTCCATCAGCAACACCGCCGCCGCCGCCGCCGCCGCCGGAATATGCCCCACTAGATCCAGTTCCACCGCCTCCACCACCTGCAACTACTAAATATTGCATACTGAAAGTTGCTGGCATACCTGGCAACCCAATAAAAGATTGATTTCCAGCATTGAAACGCAAATAAATATCAGTTGTACTTCCTGTTACAGCACCACCTGTAGCATCATAAAGATTCGCATAAACCAATGCCATATATTCTCTTCCCGTTCCACTATAAGCACTTACTGCTCCAGGAATACTGATATTTCCACCATCGGTGTTAATTTGAGTAATTGCATTACTCGTATTAAAGTTCCCTACAGTTACTGGCCCTGCAAGAGAAACCGCTGTATTCGTTGTATTGATGTTTGAAAATAGGTACGATGTTCCTGCTCCAGTTTTTGTGAAGCCTCCCGGGGCCGTTAGTGGAAAACCCGTTCCAGCAGTAATATTGGTTCCTAAAATAAAATTTCCAGAAGAGCTGATTGCAGCAGAACCTCCAATAGTTGCAGTACCAATAATGACTGTATTGATCGAGGTGATCGATAAATTATTTGAACCGGTTATTGAAAATGCATCCATTAAGCTTACCCGACCACCAAAAATTGTCATGGGTCCCGCAAGACTAATGGCATTATTCATCGAAATATTTCCAGTATTACTAGCCGCACCAATTGTAAGTCCATTGCCGGTCGCGCTCGATGTAATGGATTGACTAACATTAACAGCAAATAACGTTGAATTACCTTGTATGGATAATGAATTGGAAGAAAGGTGATTTTCAATAACCGAAGCAGCAATAGTGGCCGTTCCTGATACTGTTAGCACATTGCTGGAAATACTCCAATTAGTGCCTGAAGTTCCAGTTTGTCCTGTCGTTGATATAGTCAAACTTTGAGCTACTATTTGTTGAACAACTAATACCGAAAGAAGCAAGGAAAAGATTCGATTTGATATAAGCATATATTTTAGTTTAATGTATTTATAGAAATTTTATTCACCACAACTATTTGAAGTACCGAACAAAATAACACCGTCACAAAATAACTACATATTTAAGCATTGAGATGTTAACGGAAATGGAATTAGGGTTACATTTATTGGTGAAATAAAACGCATACAACTGATAAACATATTATTAAGTTGTTTATTTTAAATTAAAACGATTTTTTTAGGGGGTATAATTACAGTTTATTTGCTAAACTTCAACGTTTTTTATTCCATTTTTATGAAATTATCCATGTCATCCTCTTTTATTCAACTTGGATTCAATTGATTTTCTTGTAAAATAGTAAATAACAATCGCCTACTTCATAAAATAAAGAAGCCTAAGAATCACTTTTTTTCAAGAATTTTAGACGAACATTTTTACTGCACCGTAAGTTTTTTAATAAAACGCTTCTCGTTTAAATCAAATTGTAGGATATACATTCCACCTGGGTAATTCGAAACATCCAAGGTATACAATGTAATTCCTGACTGAACTGCCAATTTTTTGGTCTCCAGAACTATCCCTTCCGGATTTGCAATGGTATAGATTAGTTCCGTAGGAATTTGCGTATCAATGGATAGTGTTAAATGGGATTCACATGGATTAGGGTAAAGTGAAATATCACTAGATTCTGCAGCGCAATCTGCTTTCAAAGGGCCATACATTTCGAATTCCCCATTAAAATCTACTTGCTTTAAACGGTAGTATTTTTGAT
>CAIYXD010000306.1 GCA_903930085.1 uncultured Flavobacteriia bacterium | reverse complement strand
AGTCCATGGTTTTGTTGGATCACTTGTTTCATAGATTAAACCACCATCTTTTGGGTCAATTATAATTAAACGGAAGTCAACCGATCTTTGCGTCAATGCAAACGGAATAAACGTGTTCTTACGACTATCACTGGATGCTGGGTCGAATGCATTAACTGCTAGTAAATTATAATCTTCGTCAACTTGAATATTTTTTGATTCACTTGCTTTACAGCCGTTTGCCCCTTGAATTGTTAGGGAAATAGTGTAATTTCCTTTAGTGAAATAGTGCACACTAACTTCTTTTCCTGAAAGTGTTCCGTTTTGTTTCTCAAAATTCCAAGAATAGGAAGCACCAGTTGAAGTTGTTTTTAAGTCAATAGATGGAATTCCATTCTCGTATTTATTTTGCTCATCTACCGTAAAATCTACTTTAGGCACCGACAACGCTGTAAAGGATTCTTTCAGCATTAATTCACCATTGGTTAAATACCCTATAAAATGTTTGCCTTCCAAAACCGGTGTGAAATCCAACGATTTTTTAGATTTAATCGTAATTTTCTCGCCATTTGGAATTTTCAAGACAATACTTTCAGCATTTTCATTTGTGATGGAAATCTTTTCACCAACACAGGTATTTCCGATGATTGGTAATTTAAATTCTTCCTCTGCTTTAGTATCTGTTGAATTATTTTCAAAGACAGTTGAAAAGAGTGGGGAAGAATTCGAGGAAGAAGTTTGAGAATTTGTTTCGTTTGCTGCTGGTGTATTTGATTCTTTTTGAGAGGAAGATACACCGTTAGAATTGCTAGATTTCTTTTCTGAATATTCTTTATAGGTAGCGCGTACATTTTTCTGTTCAGCAGCTTCAGCTTTTATTTCAGAGGATTCTGCACCTTGATTTTTAACGATAGTTGGCGTTTCTTCAATTTTATCTTTAGAATAGGTTGCGTTTAGCGCCTTATTCTTGGATTGCAAAGAATCGGCATTTTTCAAATAAATTGCTCCAAGTAAAATAGCAATTACTGCTGCTCCACCGGTATACCATTTCCAGTTCGATTTGGAAACAGGTAAGCGTTGATCCAGTTTTTTTCGGGTTGCCTCCCATGCTTTTGCATCGTATGGCGCTTCGAAGTTTTTTAAACTTTCTCGGATGTTATGTTCTAAATTTTCTTTCATTCTATTTAAGACTCAAAAATTTCGCATTTAATATTTTTTGCAAATTCATCTTTGCTTTTGCTAAATTGGATTTGGAAGTTCCCTCACTTATGCCAAGTTGTTCTGCAATTTCTTTGTGAGAATATTCCTCTAAAACAAATAAATTGAAAACTGCTCTGTAGCCTGGTGATAATTTTTGAATCGCCTCCATTGCAATTTCTGCTTTCAAATCCATGTGTTCAATCTCCTCCTTTTCCACCATTGGATCCGAAGCTCCAAGTTTGAAATCGTTGTCGTTATCTGTTAAAAATGGATCTTTTTTTGATTTTCTAATTGCGTCAATCGCTGTATTTGCAATAATCCGCCGAATCCAACCTTCAAAAGAGCCTTTGTAATCAAAACCGCCTAACTTCTCAAAAACTTTTATAAATCCTTCTTGTAAAGCTTCTTGAGCGCTATCGCGATCTGGAATGTAACGCAGGCAAACGGGTAACATTTTTCCATAGAAAAGTTTAAACAATTCCTCTTGTGACCTTCGATTGTTTCGCAAGCATCCTTCAATAATTTTCTCTAATTTCTCCTTGTTCTCCACATTCTTAACATTCGTTAGACGAAACGGTCATTTATGGGTTGCCTCTAAAAAGTATTTATTGACAATCTACTCATTTTACACACAAATTAACTGAAATATTCTTCAATTAGTATTAAATTTGCCGCCATAAATGTTGAATTCAATCTAAAAAAAATAAACAATGAAAGTAACAGTAGTAGGCGCTGGAAATGTTGGTGCAACATGCGCGGATGTTTTAGCTCAAAGAGAAATTGCCAATGAAATTGTTTTATTGGACATTAAAGAAGGATTTGCAGAAGGTAAGGCTTTGGATATCTGGGAAACTTCTCCAATAAATTTGTACGATTCACGCACAATTGGTTCGACGAATGATTATTCAAAAACAGCTGACTCTGATGTTGTTGTTATAACTTCAGGTTTACCACGTAAGCCAGGAATGTCCCGCGATGATTTAATTGCAACAAATGCAGGAATCGTGAAGACTGTGACAGAAAATGTTGTAAAATATTCTCCAAATGCTGTAATTATTATTGTTTCCAATCCTTTGGATGTAATGACGTATTGCGCATTTTTAGCTGCAAAAGTTGATTCTAAGAAAGTATTTGGAATGGCTGGAGTTTTAGATACAGCGCGTTACCGTGCGTTTTTAGCAACGGAATTAAATGTTTCTCCAAAAGATATCCAAGCGGTATTGATGGGTGGTCATGGTGACACTATGGTTCCTCTTCCACGTTATACAACTGTCTCTGGTATTCCAGTTACGGAATTAATTTCTACTGAGAAATTGGATGAAATCATCGAGAGAACTAAATTTGGTGGTGGAGAAATTGTTAAATTACTTGGTACTTCTGCTTGGTACGCGCCAGGAGCAGCTGCGGCACAAATGGTTGAAGCAATTGTACGCGATCAAAAACGAATTTTCCCAGTTTGTGCATGGTTACAAGGTGAATATGGTTTAAAAGATATCTATATTGGTGTACCGGTTGTTTTGGGTAAAAACGGAATTGAAAGAATCATAGAGCTAGATTTAAATGCAGACGAGAAAGAATTGCTAAGAGAATCTGCTGAAGCGGTTAAAGACGTTATGAATGTTTTGGATGGCATGAATGCTTAATCTAAACCAGAACGTATAAATAAAATGAATGCCCTTTCGAAAGATTGGGCATTTTTTTTATCCTGAAATTAATTTCTAATTCTCGTAAGCACCAATATCTGGCGTTGCAGCATTTCTCAAAACACCTTTTATATCGTAGAATGGGGGTGGAAGCAAAGCGGTTAAAGCAGCATTTGCCGTGTTATTTAACGAAGAACCGAGTTGAAAAGTAAAATCATTCTCAGCAATATTTGTAAATAACGGATTACTATTCCAAAGAATAGAAGTATAGTAGTTTTCCGTTGCAGGCGTTTCTCTTTTTATCACACAGCTGCGAATATCAAATTGAAGGTTAGCGCCCGGTAAGGTGTCAAAAACGATTTCAGATACTTGGTTTCCGTAAATCACACTGTTGTAGATTTTACCTTCGTTTATAGAACCAATATTCGTAACGTTATTGGCGTAATCGTTGTAAAAATTACTGATTCCAACCGCCGGAGTAGCAGATTCGCCAGCGCCATAACCCAAAAGATGGCAGTGGTT
>CAIYXD010000305.1 GCA_903930085.1 uncultured Flavobacteriia bacterium | reverse complement strand
CCAGCAACCAAAAAACTATTTCTTACAAAATCTCGTCTTTTCATATCAGAAATTTATTCGTGTCACAGAATCTTCAATTAAAACACCTTGCGCCTTTGCCTCATCAATTAAGCAATCACGCATGACCTTTCCCGTTAGAATTACATCCTCAGATTTTGAAAAAAACGTCATTTTATCACCACCGTTTTTCAAATAGTCCGATGTAATTATCCAGAAATGTGTTGCTGATTCTTTTCCTCCATTCAGTTTCAACACTCCTTTTTCAACTTGTGCATTTGAAATTGGTTCACCTCCTGTTTTTATCAAATAGGCTTGAATTTCGGGCAAGATACTCATGGGCAATTTCACCCAAACCAATTCATTGTCAAATGGCATTAATTTAAATATGTCACCAACTGTTATGGATCCTTTGTTAAGCGAAGCTCTCAATCCTCCTGTATTCAACAAAACAAAGACGGGTTCACTTAAACGTACCGTTCGCGTTTGATTGACAAAAATGGCATCAGCCACCCAATTCCCTAAGTTACTACCTGGTCGACCAACAACAAAATCAGTCGTTGCTTCAGCGATTACAACGTTCATTTCACTGCTTAATGAGTCTTTGTAGGGACGAATTAAGCTATCAATATGACTATTTACCTGAACCGATTCATTTAATTTTTCAGTTCGAGAGGTTACAGAAAGGGTATTAACAGAAGAGCAGGCCAAAAGACCTGCTCCAATGATAAATATACTTACAATTCGAATCATGTTTATTCAATCACAATTGAACGAGTTGCAACTCCGTATGGAGTTAAAGCTTTAACGATATACGTACCTGCGTTTAGTGACGCAATGTTCAATTTAACCAAAATTAAATTACTAACATCTGAGCTCAACACAACACGTCCTTGTACGTCAACAATTTCGTATGATGAAATCGTTGTAGCATCAACGTGTAAATTCAATTCGTTTTTCGCTGGATTTGGATATACAACGAAGTTTGTATTCAATAGTTCCTCAATTGACGCTTGACATCCGTTTGGCTCATACGTCATATTTGAGAAATTCACATAACAAACGAAATCAATACTATCCACGAACGGATTACGATTTTGTTGTAATGAATCTACATAATCATTTCTTGACATTTCCCAGCTATCTGGTAAGTCATTGAAATGCCATTGTTTCAAGATTGCTTGGTTCTGAGTAGTTGGTAATGCCCATGTATTTCCACTTACTGTTGTATAACAAATTGTTTCATACATCATTGCACGCGCAGCATCTCCTTTATGTTCTTCTCTTGGTTCGAAAACCGTATTTCCATTCGCATCTTGTCCAAATTTACATCCTAAGTATGCTTGTGTTACAGTTACAACTTCTCCTAATGGATAATTGCTTCTCAATGCGTTCACTTCATCTTGATTCGTTGGGAATAAATGGTGGTAGTCATTGTATTCTGGCAACGATTGTGCTGGGTTTGTTGGCATCCAAGAATGGCAATATGTGTGCTCTCTTGAATAACCTACTGCAGTAAAATCAAATGGTTCTACATAAATTTTATTTTCACCAGAGTACACACAAGTGATTACTCTACGATCTAAAGTAGTGTCACGTGCTGCGAATCCTTTTACCATTAAGGTTCCATAGTTACTATAAAACTGCATGTTATGTGGATTCGTAAGATTATGTAAATCTGCCACGAACGTTGCACTTGATGTATTAATACCGTTGTAGTAGTTAGAAGGCATCATTGTAGCAGGAGTTGTAACATTTGCTGTCAACGGTGCTGTTGTCAAGTAATTAATATTTGAACCTGTTCCATTGTAAGCAAAAACTGCAAAGTAATATCCTGTAGAAGCAACGATGTTGTTCGGTACAAAAGAAGTTGCATTTGAAGAATAAACTACTTGAGCGTCACCAACAATATCACCTCTTAAATAAGCAGTTCCATCAACAGGAACACCTGTAATTGCTGATCCTTTCTTTCTTAATACTAAATAACCACTAGCACTTGATGATGCTGTAAAAGCTCCACTTAAGCGATATGTTTTTACGTTTGTTAATGATAAGTTTGTCGGTTGAGCCGTTGGTTCTGATGCAAAACTTCCACCAATACCATTCAAATTAATAACGTATGAAGCTTCATCCGCATCATTACTTGCAATTGTTAAAACAGCTGTTCTAGTTCCAGCTGCTGCAGGAGTAAAGTTGACAACTAAGTTTCCTGTTCCTAAGGCTGCTACTGTTGAAGGAGAAGATGCAACTGAAAAATCAGCAGCATTCGTTCCAGTAATTGTAGCACTTGAAATATTCAATGTGTTTGCAGTACCAAGATTTTCAACTGTAAATGTCGTTGGTGTCATAGTTGAAACCGCAGAAGTCATTGTATATGTTCCACCACTTATAATTGTTGTAGCTCCTTGTTTTACATTAATTTCTTGAGCAGGAGTTGCAGCTCCAGCGGCAATATTCACATCATCCAACCCTATATTACCCGAAGACTTATTCGTATAAATAAAACGAATATAACGTGTTGCACTTTGAGGTACATCAGTAAACAAGGTATACGTTCCTGCTGGTGGAGCCGTATGTGTATGTAAGGTTGTCCAAACAGTACCGAATTCTGATTCTTCAACTGTAAATGTTCCACCTGTAAAACTATTCCCAGCTAAAAAGTAAGTTAAATTACCAGGATTAGACGCAAAATTGATAATCAAAAAATCTCCAGTGTTATCAAATTTCATTGTTGGTGGAGTTGTTCCTGAAGCGGTATAAAAACCAGTCCCTGATTCAGTCCAACCTGTTGGCAAGGTTGTTGTTGTAAATCCCCAACCAGTCGGTAAAACTGCCTGTGCTAAACCTGTAAAGCTAACCAGCAAAACTAGTATGGAAGTGTAAATTACTCTTTTCATTTTCATTTTATCTTTAAATTAAAATTGTATACCTAACGAAATATTAAACCTAAAACCTCCACCATACATTACTGTGGCAGATTGCGCATCTGAATTAGCGTAAGGATCATTATCATTATCCCTAGCTTCAGCAATAAAATTATTATTCAGCCTATTTGTTTTCAAAATCGACCCTATATCAGTTAAGTTTGTAATAGAGCCATTAAATAACAAATCAAACTTCTTTAAATCATATTTATAACCAGCGAAAAGATTAATTAAATAGTATGATGGTATTTTCCAAGCTTCCCTTCCAGCGTTAGCACCTTGGAGTGAGAATGGATCAAATTGAGAATAGTATCTATCAAAATACTGCAACTGAACCTTGAAAAACATATGTTTTATTGGTTCATAGCGAATTGCAAAAGCCAAAGCCGTCTGTGCTGCATCACCTACATGTACTCCCTTTGCATCAAATGTAATCTCTAAACTATCATATTGAGGAATAAAAACAGTTTCAGAAGAATTCCAATACCAATTCCCAAGAGAAAACATCGCTTCACTTGACCACTTTTTATTTAGTTCATAAGCTAAGTCTATTTCGCCTCCAATATGAACGGCATCCATTCCATTTATATTAATACGAACAGATTCCTGAGGATCATTTGGGTCAGGAACCAATACACCAAACGGAAAAGGTTTATTTTTCCAATTAGTTAAATAACCATTAACATTTATTCCAAATTTTTTATTTGCAAAATTATATCCTCCTTCAATCGAATAAATATTCTCATTCAAAATTTCTTTAAAAAACGTGTTTGTATTATTATCAATAACATTACTGAATTGCGGTGTTCTTGACAAATATCCAGCATTAACAAAGAAAATAGAATTCTTTTTAAGTTTGTAACTTCCACCCAATTTCAATGTCATCCCCGGAAGGTATTTCCAATCCGTTTGGAAAAACTCCAAACCTTTAGAACTTTCCGTATAAGTTTGCCCTTGGTAAGTAATAGTATCTCCTGCCCCAATTCTCAAAGTAGTATCTCCAACCTGTAATTCTTTCTTTTGAAAATAATCAATCCCTTTATAACCACTTGTGATTGCGGAAACATTTACAAAATATGACCATCGGTCTCCGTTGTATTCCATTTGACCGAAACCACCAATCCAATTAACTAATCCATCCCTATGATTACTGTATGTATTTAATGCTATTTTATCTCCTACTTTCATCATTGAATTGGAACTATTTTGGTTAGCAGAATTCACATAGTAATCTCCACCTAGCAAATCTCTAATCTCTTGAAAGTGTGTACCTTTATAAAAACGATAATCCAAACCACCCGAAAAGACTGTTTTTTTCGAATAAGCATAGTTGAATTGTCCCAAATAGCCTACCCAAAAGTGATTATTAACTGAGGAGACTAAAACTTGAGATGATTTAATTTCTGTTGGGCTATATGCTGGATCTATGTTAGGTGTTCCGAAAAGAGAATTCACTTTATTCTCTTGCTCAATTAAATCCCAATCAATTAAACCGCTTGTATCTCTCAAAGCAGTGGAATTAGATAAACGTGTACCTCCACCTCTGCCTATAGAAACATAGGCAATATTAGATATGGAAAGTTTTTCGTTTACAATCCAAAAATCTTTTAATGTAATTTGTGGTTTGTTGTAGTAATTTAATTTTTCATTCATTACCTCCTTTTTTCCATCAACAGTCCTATAACCCCAATGTTGGTTAAAGCGCACCCCTTCATTAAAAAAGAATGTCGAAGAATCTAATTCTAACCCTTGTTCATTTGCGCTATTTGAATCCCAATATTGTAAAGCTTGGTTAAAAGATCTTTGACCATGCTTCTGAGGTGCCGAAAATGCAGAAAGTGATAGTAAATGTTTGTTAATTTTCTTCTGAATTTTTATATATCCAAAAGCACCCTGACTAGGTGTACCATAAACCCATCCATCACTTTGTTTGTAAGAGCCTGAGAATGTTATTCCCCAACCTTTTTTTGACATTCCAGAATTGAAAGCTAAAGTTGATCTTAACAAATTTCCCGTTCCATATTCCTGACGAAAAGTCAATCCTTTCCTATTTCCGACACCTTGGGTAATAATATTTATTGTACCACCGATAGATGGCATTGCTAACTTTGAAGCACCTAAACCTCGCTGCACTTGAACTGTTGATGTAATTGCATCTAGTCCAAACCAATTCGACCAATACACCCATCCATTTTCCATATCATTAACAGGGACGCCATCGATCAATACGCCAACATTCCGTTGATCAAACCCACGAACATTTATTCTAGAATCTCCATCTCCACCACCTGTTTGAGTGGCATACACTCCAGGAGTACCGTTTAACAACATTGGCAAGTCACGAGAACCAAGTTCTTCTGTTATTTTTTGGGTAGACAATTTAGTCACAGCTATAGGAGTTTTTCGGTCTGAAGCTAAATTACCGATAACCTTAACTTCCTCTAATTCTTGGCTTCCTCCCATTACAATATCTAACACTTCGTTAGGCTTATCTATATTCAACTCAATTTTAAGTGTATCAAAAGTAGGCATCGTTACAAACAATACATATCTCCCATAACTTACATTTTTGAATTCATATTTACCATCATAATCAGTGATAGTTTTATACTCTTGGGATAGAGTTAATTTTGCTCCAATAACTGGTTGATTAGTTATATCATCTTTAACAATTCCAGAAACAGTTCCTTTTTGAGCAAAAATCAAATTTGAAACTAAAAGTATACCCAATAAAATTATTGACCTCATTCCTTATAAAATTTATTTGAAAGAGGCCGCATATTTGCAGACCTCTTAACTATTTAAATTTATTTTATGATAATTCGTTTAGAAATTTGATTTCCTTCACCATCAATCATTTTAATAAAATAAACGCCTTTTTTCTCTTTTAGATCAATTGAAAGAATTGATTTTGAATTATTATCTAATGTATAAACAATCTGACCCAAAGAATTATAAACTTGGACATTAGCAATGAATGTTGCACCTTTTATAAAAACAACTCCTTCTGATGGATTCGGATAAATTGTAACTTCATTGATTGGATTTTTTGATGAAATTGATGCTTGAGGATCACAACTACAAACATGTGAACCTAAAGAATTCCAATTACCAACAATACTATCTGAACCTCCAACATTTAAAACAGTGTCACCTAATTGATCTAAAAGAACAATTTCAGCAGGAATAGAATCCCATTCTCCTAACGGATTAAAAAGTGTTGGATTAACAGTTACTCCTTTTTGAATTGACATCTTTCTAATTAATGAATGATCAACTGTTACACCATAACCTGACTGAACATATGGAGGATTAACCGTCCATCCAAATAATGGATCTGAACCACTTCCTGGATTTTCACCAATTTTCGCAAAAATGTCAACTAGCGAAAAACCTGGGATATTCGTTGCATTTATCACTGTAGTTGGTGAAGATGGAAGAGTTCCTTTTGCTAATAAAATTGCGTCATTCCCATTCCAATAAAAAGCATCTGAAGATGCATAAACAGGACAGAAAAACCCATCAGCCTTTGCTTGTAAAGCATCCCAAATAGGAGCTTCATTTCCTGTGCCAGTCGCAACTCTTTTATCTAACACAGCAACAAATGTGCTGTACGGCGCAACAGTACCTGTTAATTGAACCGAATTTTGAACCGTTGCAGAAGTTGACCCATTTGAATAACGTGACACGAAATACCCATCCAAATTAATGGTACTAGCAGTTGGATTATAGAGTTCTATAGCCTTATTATTGAAGCGACCTTCAACATACTCTGAAATAAATAATTCTGAACAATTTTGAGCGTAGGTCGTTCCTAACGCTAAAACACTAACAAAAAGTAACGTTTTTTTCATACGATATAGATTATAATTAAAAGAAAATGCTTGAGGTAAGAACGTGAAAACAAACCAGATAGTTGGGTGTATTTTTTGAATACTGAAGTGCATCGGGACAAACTCCCAACCATAACCCACTATTCAGTTTGAACATTATTTTTTCATATCGCTCTGTTATATTTTTTCATGGTTTCAGTCTAATACACTTAGCATCAAGGAGAACATGAAAAAACTCGAGGCAAAAATAATACATTTTTT
>CAIYXD010000304.1 GCA_903930085.1 uncultured Flavobacteriia bacterium | reverse complement strand
TGGAAATATTTAGTAGATTCTCGCTCAGCATCCACCGCTTTGCGTTCCATTCTAGAAATTCGCTTGCAAACTTCGTCTAATTCTTTACCGTATCGGTGTTTTTGGTGTGTTAATTCTTCCTGAACAATGCGGTGAACAACTAAATCAGCATACCGTCGAATGGGTGAAGTAAAATGGGTGTAAAACTCAAATGCTAAACCATAATGACCAATATTTTTTGTTTCATACGTTGCCCTGGCCATGGATCTAATTGCCATTGTTTGAATAAGAGAATATTCATTTGTTAATCGAATATCTCCCAAAAGTTTATTGATGCTTTTTGCAATCTGGTCGGGGTGTGAAAAATCAAGTTTGTATCCAAATTTATCGATAAACACATTGAATAAAGCTATTTTGTCAATATCTGGTTTATCGTGCACGCGGTAAACAAAAGGAATTACATCTCTGTCTTTTTTTGGTTCTGCAATAAACACAGCAACCTTTTTATTTGCGAGCAACATAAATTCTTCAATGAGTTTATGTGCGTCTTTTGATGTTTTAATTACCACCTCTTCCGGGTGACCTTTTTCATCTAGTTTGAAACGCATTTCTTCTGATTCAATATTTAAAGCGCCATTTTTTAACCTGGCATTTCGCAATATTTTAGCTATTTTATCGAGAATAAGTATTTCTTCCTGGAAATCACCCGTTTTACCTTCAATAATTTCTTGTGCTTCCTCGTAGCTAAATCTTCTGTTGGAATGAATAACCGTTTTACCAAACCATTTACCGTAAACCTTCCCGGTTTCATCCATTTCAAAAACGGCTGAAAAACTAAATTTATCTTCTTTTGGACGCAGTGAACAAGCTAGATTTGAAAGTTGTTCCGGCAACATTGGAACGACACGATCTACTAAATAAACGGAATTCGAACGCTTTAAAGCTTCTTTATCCATAGCGCTTCCCGGTCTAACATAATAACTAACATCGGCTATATGAACACCAATTTCTATATTTCCATTTTCGAGCCTTTTGAAAGATAACGCATCATCAAAGTCTTTTGCATCTGCAGGATCTATTGTAAATGTTGTAATTTCTCTAAAATCTCTGCGTTTGGCAACTTCAGTTGGATCAAGTGCCATTCCGATAAGCTCCGCTTCTTCTAAAACCTCTTGCGGAAACTTGTAATCTATACCATTGTTACATAAAATGCTAATCATTTCTGTGTCGTTGGAACCAGGTTTCCCCAAAACTTCAACAACTTCTCCATAAGGATTTTTGGACGATTTTGGCCAAACTGTAATTTTAACTAACGCTTTGTCGCCGTTCTTTGCTCCGCTAAGTTTTTCTTTTGGAATGTAAATATCGGTGCCGGACTTTAGATTATCAGGCACTAAAAAAGCAAATTTATCGTGTGTTTCAATTGTTCCAACAAATTGGGTGCGTTCTCTGGATAAAACAGCAACAATTTCACCTTCCATTCGTGATTTTCCACGTTTAAAAACGCGCACTTTTACACGGTCGCCATTAAGAGATTGCCCAATGTTTTGCGGTGCAACATAAATATCTTCTTGTTCATCGTCCGTTACAACGAAACCAGCTCCTCGCGCAGTCAGCTCTATGAAACCTTCAAAAACATCTTCTTTTATTCCGGAGGTATAAACAGCGTGTGCTGTTCGTTTAATTGTTCCGTCTTTACTTAATTCTTCTAGAATTTCAAACACAAGGTTTCTAAGCGCATTTTCTCTTACATCAATTAAAACACAAACTTGTTTATGGCTCAATACGCTGTCTGGATTTTTTTCAAACACCTTCCTTACCACATGGGTAAGGGTTGCCTTCATTTTGTTTGGTTTATTTGATTTTTTTTTTGACATGTAACGAAGTTAATAGTATTTTACCGAAGATAAGTTTATTAGGTATTAAAAAATGGTCTTTTCGATAAACTTAACGTATATTTAAATTATAATAAGTAAGATGTATAACTTTGTAAAAAACACGATATGAACACACGCGTTGAAGCAGCCTTAAACGATCAGATCCAAAAAGAAGCATCTTCTTCCCAATTTTATTTAGCAATGGCCTCTTGGTCAGAGAACAATGGGCTGAACGGAACCGCAAAATTTATGTATAGCCATTCCGATGAGGAGCGCTTTCACATGTTGAAGTTGGTTAAATTCGTTAATGAACGTGGCGGAAAAGCAATCGTTCCACCAGTTGAAAAACCACCGGTTGAATTCAATGATCTTGTGAATGTTTTTGAACTGCTTTTGCAGCACGAAATAAGTGTAACCGAGAGTATTAATAATCTGGTAGATATTTGTTTACAAGAAAAAGATTATACAACCCATAATTTTGTACAATGGTATGTTTCTGAGCAGTTGGAAGAGGAAGCCTTGGCGAGAATGGTGTTGGATAAGTTAAAACTCATCGGCGGCGATAAGGGCGGAATGTATATGTTTGATCGAGATTTAGAAAACGCGACCATGCAACCTGCACCGTCAAAAGATTCGGGCTATAACGGCTAACGAAACATAAAAAATAAACAAAGACCAATAAGTCGGTGTTCATGTTCTAATGAAAAAAACAGTTGTATTCTTATTATTGCTATGCGGTGTGAATTTTACATTTACCCAAACCGCTTACCGATTTAGAAATTACACCATTAACGATGGTCTTTCCCAAAGTTCTGTCACTACGATTTTACAAGACGATAAAAACGCCTTGTGGATTGGCACGCAAGATGGTTTAAATCGCTTTGATGGTAAAACATTTGAGGTTTTCACCTCCGACAATACAAAAGGAATAGAAAGCCAATATATCACCTGCTCAGTTAAAACAGCGGATGGAAAATTGTGGTTTGGCACAACCAACGGATTAACATTGTTTGATCCATATACCGAACTGTTTACAACCTACACTTTTGGATTTCAAAGCGCGTTGCATATAACAAGTATTTGTTTAGATGTTGACGGAGAAATTTGGATAGGAACAAGTGGTAATGGTTTAATGCGTTTTAATCGAAACACAAAAAAAGTTCAAAAACCATCCTTTTTTGTTCCAACGAAGAACATTCAGGCTGTTTTTATCTCAAAAACGGGAGAAATATTCATAAATACGGAAGATAAAGGTTTGTTTAGTGTTAACTCTGCAAGAACCGCGACAACCCATATTCCGCTAAAAAGTAAAAGCCCAAACCCTGTCGTTGTTCAAAAAATTGTGCAGTGCGAAGACATTAAAATAATTTTAGGAACAAATCAAGGTGTATACGAATATTCTATCTTAACACAAAAAACAGAGCCAAAATTCCAGAAATTAGAGGAAGAATTTGGTTTTATGGGCGTTTCAGACGTTTATTTGTCGGATAAAAACAAGTGGTTTATAGGAACCACCAACAAGGGTTTATTTACCATTTCAGAGGACGGAAGTGTTTTTAATAGTACAGAAGATATATTTCAGAAACGCGCTTTATTATTTAATGATATTAACCTGCTTTTTTACGATAAATCTGGCACATTTTGGATTGGAACAGAAAGAGGATTGGCAAGTTTTGATCCTAATAATCAAGGGTTTTTTGGTGTTGGACCAAGTGGAAATATGGAACATGGAATTCCAACCCCCAACGTATGGTGCTTTGCCGAAGATGCCGCCGCAAGATATGTATATATAGGAACGGATATCGGTGTTTCGAGGTACAACAGAACAACAGCAAAATTCGAACAATTTTACCGAGATAATTCCCAATCCATTACGGGAGAAGGAACAGAAACCGCTGTTATATCCCTATTTCCTTTGGCAGAAAACCGTATACTGGTTGGTTGTTTGGATGGACTTTTTGAGTTGGTTATTTCCAACACTAAAAAATACACGTTTAAAAAAATTGATTTTTTCAGCAAACAAGAAGCAATTAAACACCTGAAAATGTATTCAATTGTTTCTTGGAAAGAGGAGCAGTATTTTGTAGGAACAAAAAGTGGCGTAGTATTAATTGACCTTAAAAAAAAGAAAGCAACTCCATTTGAACACGACTCAAAAAACAAGGAAAAGACGATTACAGCTGGAGCGTGTCGCCTGGTTTACAAGGATAAACAAGGTAAAATATGGTTTGCAACAGCCACGGGAGAACTGAGTGTTTTATCCGAGAAAAAATCAGGGCTTAACATTGTGCCATACCGCTTTAATTCTGCTTTACTCTCGAAATCAAAAGACTATATTACTTCTATTTGCACAACTGGGAAAAAAGAATTTTGGTTTGGAACATTTGGTTCTGGTTTAATGCGTTGGGACGAGAATACGCAAAAAATGGAATCATTTACATCAAAAAACGGCTTGCCTAACAACGTTGTTTATAGTGTGCTTGAGGGAAAAGATGGTAATTTGTGGTTAAGCACAAACAAAGGAATTTGCAGATTCAATCCAAAAACGTTTGCAACAACGAATTACGCAGAAACAGACGGTTTGATGAGTAATGAATTTAACTCCGGTGCGTTTTTGCTTTCGAAAACAGGAGAACTATTTTTTGGGGGAATTTATGGGTTCAACTATTTTCATCCAGAGAAATTATATTTTTCAAAACCAGATGTGGCGGTATCCATTACACGGTTTAAATTGGATAAAGGTTGGCTTAAGCCGAATGAAAAAGGCTCGCCACTAGTGAGACCGGTTTCTCAAACGGATTACATTGATTTATCGTATCGCCAACGCAGTTTCACTATTCGTTTCCAACCTTCTGATTTAAGCAACCCAGAATTGATAAACTACAAATACAAACTGGAAGGATCCGACGAAGGAGAAATAATGATAGGTAGCACGAATGAATTGCGTTTCAATTCCCTTTCTCCAGGAACGTATAAGTTGGCTATTTACGCGCGCATCGGCGAGGGAAGTTGGGGAGCGGTTCCGGCGGTTTTACTAATTCATATTAAATCTCCTTTTTGGGCAACGTGGTGGTTTTGGCTCTCTATTGCTGCTGTTTTGGCTTTATTAATCCGCTTTTTAATTCACAAAAGGATAAATTTTGAGCGAAGAGAACAGGTTCGACTAGAGATGAAAATTGCAAAACGAACAAAGGAAATTCGTGCTCAAAACGTAAAAATAGAAAGCCAACGAAAGCAGTTGGAAGAAGAAAAGAACAAAGTAGTGGAGCAACAGCGCCTTCTTCAAATTGAAAAAGATAAAACCGAAAAATTACTGCGCAACGTTATACCGGAGTCAACAGCAGAGGAACTTAAGAAAACGGGCTCAGTGAACGCAAGAGCATATAAAACCGTTTCGGTATTGTTTACCGATTTTGTCGGTTTCACAAAAATCGCTGAACGCATGAATCCAACAGAGCTTGTGCGAAAATTGGATGTTTATTTCCGAAAATTTGATGAAATTATAGTTAACAACAACCTTGAAAAAATAAAAACAATTGGTGACGCTTACATGTGTGCTGGGGGCGTTCCTGTTCGCAATAAAACCAATCCTATTGACACGTGTTTGGCTGCATTGCAGATCCAGGATTACATGCGCAGACTAAAAAATGAAGCATTAATTAGTAATTTGGATTATTGGGAACTGCGTTTAGGAATAAACACAGGCGAAGTTACCGCGGGTGTAATTGGAAGCGAGCGTTTAGCATTTGATGTTTGGGGTGCAACAGTGAACCACGCGCAGCGCATGGAAATGCTTGGTGAGCCAGGAAAAGTTACTATTACAGGAAACACATTTAAGTTAATAGAACCTTATTTTGAATGTGTTTTCAGAGGGAAAGCGCAAACCAAAAGCCGCGGAATTTTGGACATGTACACGGTGGAACGAATAAAACCAGAACTATCCATAAATGGGGAGGGCGTTTTTCCAAATGCTCGTTTTCAGGAAATTGTTAACCTTCATCACTATAGCGCAATAAACTATTATAAAGCGGAACGCCACATTATCAAAGTTCTTGAAAAAGGCCTTTCCGAAAATTTGTATTACCACAGTATACAACATACAAAAGATGTTGTAAAAGCGGTTGAAAGACTAGCGTTGATGGAAGGTGTTACAGACGAAGGATTGTTTTTATTAAAGTCTGCGGCAACGTATCACGATGCTGGATTTATTGAAAAATACGAAAAGAACGAGCCAATAGGTGCGCGTTTGGCAGCCGAAATCCTTCCAAAATACGGTTACACTGAAGAGCATATAAAAATCATTAAAGAGCTGATCTTTGTCACACAAATTCCACATAAACCAAAAAATAAGCTAGAAGAAATAATTTGTGATGCAGATTTGGACTATTTGGGAAGAGATGATTTTCATGAAATTGCCGATCGCCTGCGAAAAGAGCTTAAGGAAAACGGCAAAATTGATAGTGATAAAAAGTGGGACGAGATCCAAGTTCAATTTTTAAATGCCCACGTATATTTTACAGAGACAGCAATTAAAACGAGAAAAGAGAAGAAGTTGAAAAACTTAGAGGAAGTAATGCGTCGACTAGAGGTAAATAAGTACGAAGATTGATTTAAACTCCCACTTTCAAAGAAATTATTCCATAAAAAAACCCGGAGAAAACTCCAGGTTCTAAATCGTTTTAAGCATTACAGATTAACTAAACAATACGCTTTGTCCGTATGGGTTTAAATCTATCGGATTTACAACCAAGGCAGGAATTTTTGCATCGTTTGTAATGATATATTGCTCATAATTTGCTGTAATGGAACTTAAGAAATTACTTTTATTCAAATTCATTATTGCAATTAAATCCGCATCAATATTCACCGCGTGTTTCACAACTTCTTTATCAAAGCCGCTACTTGGTGCAACCGTTGTCGTAATTTCAATTCCTCTTTCAGAGAAAAATCTGTTTGCGAATTGAATATTGGCTTGAACTTGGTGTTTCAAGAACTCGTCTGTTTCATCCGGCGTAATCACATGAACGCGAGATTTGAAATACGTAGCCAAATTCGCAACGATAGCAAGCTTTTGCTTTGTTTCTTTATGAAGATCCATTGGCACAACAATATCATCGTACCCGGTTTCTTTAATTCCTTTTTCTTGTACAACTATAAACGGAACACTTGAGCTTGTGATTACTTTTAGCGCGTTACTTCCCGTAAGGTGCTGCCAACCGTGTGCTCCGTGTGTTCCCATAAAAATAAGCTCGGCATGCAATTCCGCAGCAAAATCGCCAATCTCTTCATAGATACTACCAATTCGAACGTATGGAATTAGCTCAACGCCATCTGCATTAAAAGAACTTAATATAGATTTTAATTTTTCTTCCGCCTCATCAATGTTTTTTTCTTTTGCAACAACATGTAAAACATACACCTTTGCATCTAAAGGTTTTGCTGTCGCAACAGCGTGTTGTAAGGCAATATCTGCAACCGGCGTAAAATCGTGGGGTACAATAAAGGTTTTTCTATTCATGAGGAGTATTTCTAGCGTTTGTTTTCCTATACAAATGTAATAATAAAGATTTTTTGTGACTTTAAAAAGAGAAATCTTTTTACATATTTGTACTTTCTATACGTTCGATTGCTTTTGTATTGGTTGAAGACTTAAAACAAAATTGAATAGGAGTAGGGAAAGTGGTTTTTATAGATTAGATTTATTTTATATTTGCACTTAAACTTAAGTTCATGCCAATTATTGGAAAATTACTCAAGAAAACAACTGAAATTACGTATAAAAGAAATTTCAATAAGGGAAAAGAGTATATAAACCAGTTGAAAACATTGGAAAAATTAGTGTTTACAGCAAAAGGAACTAATTTTGGTAAGCACCACGACTTTCAAGATATAATACAACAAGATGAACTCGTCGACTCCTTTCAAAACAATGTCCCAATAACCGATTATGATGAGTTTTACGATAAATGGTTAAAACAATCCATCGAAGGAACAAAAGACCACACGTGGCCAGGTCGAATCAAACATTACGCTTTATCATCCGGCACAACAGGATCACCAAGTAAACGGATTCCGGTAACGGAAGAAACAATTCGGTCTTTTCAAAAAGCATCTTTGCGGCAAATTTCCACGCTTCATGAGTTGGATTTACCAGAAACCTTTTATAGCGCAAGTTTATTGGCGGTTGGGGGTTCCACGAAACTAACCAAAAAGGAAACGCATATTGAAGGCGACCTAAGTGGGATTCTAAAAAAACACACTTCCTTTATTTTTAACCCATTTACAAAGCCTGGAAATAACATTTCAGGAATAAAAGACTGGAACAAGAAGTTGGATAAAATGGTACAAAAGGCGCCGAGTTGGAATATTGGCATC
>CAIYXD010000303.1 GCA_903930085.1 uncultured Flavobacteriia bacterium | reverse complement strand
GAGCTGCCATCTTGAACGGATAGCAAAGAAAATGTGTACGTTCCAGGGATATTTGTTGGGAATTGTATTGTATTTGTGTTTGCTGCCACAATTGGAGTTTGCGCCACACCATTCAAGGAATATGCAATAGTATATGGACCGGTGCTACTTTGTCCTTCAAAGGTTAATGCAGGTGAGCTGGCATCTTCACAAACGGCTATTGTTCCTGCAATTGTTGCGGTTGGAAGCGGATTTACGGTAACTGTCAAATTAGAAGTTTGGGGCGCAGTACAGGATCCGATTTCGGTAACTGTTACAACATAATTGGTTGTTGTTAATGGCGATGCAATTGGATTTGCGATAGAAGCATTGCTCAATCCTGTTGCAGGTGACCAAGAATAATTAAAAGATCCTGCATTGCAACCATTTGCAGCAGTAACAGAAAACTGGGTGTTATCATTTAAGCAAATGGTATCCTGCGTTAAATTCATTTCCACAAGTATAGGACTTTGGCCATCAACTGTGAATTGGAATTCGGGTGTCAAAATATTACAGCTGGTTTCTTTTGCTCGCCATTTATATGTTCCAGGACAAAAACTGGATAAATCAATTGTTGTAGTAGGGTAGGGAACTGGTGTCGCCCAAGTGGAAGAAGCTGCACTGCCTCCATTGATGCAGATTTCCGGACTAAAATAATTTGCGATTCCGGTGAAATTCGCATTGCTGCATACAATTTCGATTTGAACGGTATAACAACATTGCCAGCCAGCATTACTAGTAAAGGTTAAATCGAGGTTGGATCCTGTAATTGTTTGTGTAATATTTGAAAGCGCTGCACAAGGGCTGCAGGCTAGAGAAGTATGTGAAAATGTTAAGAGGAAAAAAAAGAGAAGAAGATTATTTTTTAATTTTTTCATACTGTAGGTATTTCTGTAGTTATGTATTACTTGATTTAAGCTTTACTCAGGCTAGTTAGACGCTGAATTTAAAATTTTGGTTGCACGGATGGAATATACTAATTTAAGTTGTTTGAAGCACATTCACGCAAATGGAATCAATTCGATTTTTCGAGAAGTACGTTCATTTTTTTTTCAAATTCCTTCATTTTTATTTCAAGTAGGTCATTTTTCTCTTCTAGTTTTTCAATTTGTTGCTGTTGTTCTTTTACGGCATTAATCAATGGAATAACAAACTCCGCATAGCGAATGGAATAAAAATCGGCGTCGTTTTGGGGTTTCACCAATCCACTAAACCCACAATTTAACGTTTCTAAAATTTCTTCGACATCCTGCGCAATCAGTCCGGAATAAATAAGATTTTCTTGGCCTTTTGTTGAATAGGAATAGTCGACCGGTTGCAGTTTTTGAATAAATGCTAAGCCTAATGTATTTTTCTTAATTCCTGTTTTTAAGCGGCGATCCGAAAAAGTTCCCCAGCCAACCTGTCCGCCAATGGAAGTTACAGAGGTATTTCCAATTATCACACTATTACTAGCATTTACGATTGCACCACTTCCGAATGCTCCGGCATTACTGAGATTTCCAGAAGCAACATTCGCTTCAAACCCAATAATCGTATTGTAATTACCGGAAAGATTTCCAAGCGCTGAAAAATTCCCGATGAATGAATTGTAACTTCCAAGGTTATTGAAATACCCGGCATGTGCACCAATAAATGTGTTTTCCTGTCCAAGCGTGTTTGAATTCCCCGTGGTGACCCCAAAAAACGAATTGTGTTGTCCTTCTGTATTGGATTGCCCTGAAAATGCACCAATAAACGTATTTTCGTTTCCATTTGTGTTTTGAAAACCAGCTCTTCTTCCAACAAAGGAATTCATCATTCCATCGATATTCGTTGTTCCGGATTCTGCTCCCAGAAAAGTATTTTGCGAACCAACCGAATTAAATGCGCCGGAATTATAGCCTAAAAAGGCATTGCTAAAACCAATCGAATTGCTGTTTCCTGCATTTTTCCCAACAAAAATATTTGCTATTCCTTTTTCCCAAAGAATTTTTCGGTTGTTGATCATGTAACTACTATCGAGCGAAATATTAATATTACCTGCCACCTGTAATTTTTGCAAAGGCGCCGCTGTTCCAATTCCTACGGATTGTCCGTCGTGGAATAAATTAGCGCTATTAACCACCCATTCTAGGCCGTTCCAAAAGGGTGTGTTTCCATTTGCTGTGCCATTTGGTAAAAATGAATTTCCTGAAGATGCGGCATAAAGCGCGTATGGAACACTTACCAGTTGCGTAGTTCCGAATGTCTCATAATTAGTACCGCCAGAAAAATCGCCTTCCACTTCTATGTATTTCGCGCCATTTGCCCAATCGATTGCTTGTATGGATCCTGAAACGGCATTTCCTCCTCCAATGGAAAGTGAAAACAATCCAAATTGATTGGTTGCAACAGTATGCGTCTCCTGAAAAATTACCAATCCGGTCGGTATAGTCGTGTGGATGGAAATTCTAATTCCCAAAGTAGAATTAGCTAGCACATCACCCGAAACGGTTCTTGCGATGGATTGGTATTTAAAAAATTCGGGGGCTTGAGAAAAGCCCGAAATTCCAAAAAGAAATAGAAAAACAGAAACTAGAACCTTCATGCTTGGCAGGTTAAATTTTTAGTAAATAATCCATTGTAATAGCTTTTGAATCTACTTGTTGGAATTTGAAAAAATACATTCCAGCAGGTAAATAGGACAAATCAAACGTTTTTTTTTGGCAAATAAGTGAAAATTCAATCGTGTGTTCCAAAATGATTTTTTGCTGGGTATCTAAAATAGTTAGGTGTATGTTTTCAAATTGCGACGAATTCTGAACCGTAACGCTTGTTGAAAACGGGTTGGGGTAGAGGAGAATCTCGTTAAATTGCAGCAATTGTTCCACGTTTAAAAAATCCTCATAGTTTTGTTGAAACCCTTGTGTAAGTTGGTTTTCAGATGCGATTTGGGTTTCGGTGATTATTTCACCTATGGTCCAAGATAGACTTCCTTGTGTGTTCACTGAAAAATTTCCGTCTACTGAAATTAGTTCTTGTGCAGAAGAAATTGTCACCGAAAATGGCCATAATAGAACTAAAAGTACAACGCGTAAATTCATTTTATCTTTATAATAATTGGAAAGTTACAATAAAAGTTCAAATGATTTAGTTGCGCTTCTTGCATTTGGTTGAATCAACAGGCGATTTTTTAACTAAAAAACCCACCTTGTTTTTATGCAAGGTGGGAAAAATGGATGTTTTTTTTTTAAATGTTACTTACGAATCTTAGTTACTTTAAATTCCGTTCTGCGATTCTTCTGGTGTTTCTCCTCGGAGCAGAACACTTCATTTTTACAATCATTTACCAATACTTTCTCCCCATAACCTTGGTAGGTCAATCGAGATGCATCAATGCCATTTTGAATGAGGTATTGCACAGCAGATTCTGCTCTTTTATCGGACAGTGACAAGTTGTACGCATCCTCACCACGAACATCCGTGTGGGATCCCATTTCTATCTCAATAGTTGGATTATCCTGTAAAAGTCGCACAAGTTTATCCAACTCCAATGCTGCATCTGGGCGAATTTCCCATTTGTCAAAGTCGTAATAAATATTTTCCAAAACGATTGGTTTGTCAATTACAATTTCTTCGACTTCGAAGTCGGCATAGAAATCCTCGGAATATTTGAGGCCCATAGTAGAAATATGGTCTCTTTTTGAAAAGCATCCAATTTTTGCGCAAACAAGATTGTAGTTGCTTTC
>CAIYXD010000302.1 GCA_903930085.1 uncultured Flavobacteriia bacterium | reverse complement strand
TCTTTTTCAGAAAGAACAAAATTAACCGTTTTCACCTCTCCTGGAGCTAATTCGATTTTTGTATAGTTCTTCAATCGCTTGCCCCATGTGGCGGAGGAGGAAACAAGATCCGTAACATATAGTTGAACAACTTCCTTCCCTTTTACGGCACTTGTGTTTTTTACATCCACGGAAACGAGAACACTGTCTTTCCCAACAAAAGTTGTTTTATCCATTCTAATCGCAGAATAGGTAAACGTACTGTAGCTTAATCCAAAACCAAAATCCCATTCCGGATCATACGCGTCGAACTTATTTGTTTTACCAGAACGCATTTCACTCTTTTTCAAATCGTAGTGTTCAATAACACCGGAATATTTTGGATAAGAATACGGTAATTTACCAGAAGGATTTATATCTCCAAAAAGAATCCCAGCAATTGCATCTGCGCCATAATCACCCGGTAAATAAGCTTGTAAAACTGCAGCTGAAGCGTCAACAACATCGTGAATAATGCGAGGCCTTCCTTCCAAAAGCACTAAAATGACGGGTTTTTTTGTTGCCAATGCTCGTTCCACTAATTCCATTTGTTCTTTCGGTAAATCCAAGGATCGAATATCTCCCGGTTTTTCTGTTGCTGGTAATTCGCCCAAACAAAGGACAATTACATCACTTTTACACGCTTTTTTATCAAAATCCTTTATATCCGTAGTGGAACAACTTTCCCAACCGTCTACAAAATTCATGTTAACCGCTTTCGAAAACAAGGTGTTTTTTGCGCCGTTTGCATGTTGAATCGCTTCCAAAACACTTGAACAACCTTTGGTATTGTATGCTGTATCCACTCCCTGCCAAGTATGCGA
The DNA here is from genome assembly GCA_903930085.1 of uncultured Flavobacteriia bacterium. Taxonomy (GTDB): domain Bacteria; phylum Bacteroidota; class Bacteroidia; order Flavobacteriales_D; family Crocinitomicaceae; genus M0103. The sequence goes on along the minus strand of CAIYXD010000302.1, from coordinate 1,844 downwards.
CCAAGCGCCATTCAAATAAATTAAATTATCCGAAGTTGGACCCGCTACCAAAATCTTTTGTCCTTTTTTCAATGGCAATAAATTGTTGGTGTTTTTAACCAATGTTACAGATTCAGCGGCAGCTTGTTTTGCCACCGATTTGAATTTTTTAGAGGAAAAATCGCCATATTGCTCCAAAGGATACGTTTGATTTTCGAACAAGCCCAAAAGGTATTTTGCACGTAGAATTCTTCGAACAGCATCGTCCAATCGCGCCATAGAAACAGACGATTCTTCAACTGCTTCTTTCAGCAAAAGTGTGTATTCTTTGTATTGGGGAGAATTTGGAACCATGCTCATATCCAATCCGGCATTGATTGCTGAAACAATTGCTGCTTTCTGATTTGCCGCAGTTGTGTGAACAGTTTCCAACATGATGAAATCTTCCCAGTCTGAAACAGCAAAGCCTTTAAAACCCCACTTTTCCTTTAAAATTTCCGTTAATAAATAGTGGTTTTGGTGTCCCGGAATGCCATTTACCTCACCACTGTTTACCATTACCGATAATGCGCCCGCGTCCACAGTTGCTTTAAATGGTGGCAAAAACAATTCCTGCATGTAATTTTCTGGAATCCACGCTGGCGTTCTATCCCTTCCAGAAAGCGGAAAACTGTAGCCAACAAAATGCTTTAAACAGGATAAAGTGCTGTATTTATCGCTTAAGGAAGTTCCTTGGTAACCTGCGATAATTCGCTTTCCCATTTCTGCAACCAAATATGGATCCTCCCCTAAGGTTTCAAAATAGCGCGACCATAAAGGTTGTCTTCCAAGATCCATCACTGGCGAAAAGTTCCACGGAATTCCGGATGCTCTTAGCTCATAAGCCGTTACTTTACCAAATTGTTCGGCTAAATCCCGGTTCCACGTTGCTGCCAAACCAATTTCCTGCGGAAATAACGTTCCTCCAACGGTATAATTTACACCGTGAATGGCATCCGCACCATACAAAATTGGCGCTTTGACAATTCCTTCCCGAAATGGAGCGTGAACAGCTTGCATAATCGTTTGCCATTCTTCCATTTTCAAGGTGTGCGAACTTACGTTTAAAATAGAGCCGATACGCTGCGTAACAATCGCTTCTTTCAATTTGATTGGATCAATCTTTAGCGGTTCTAAAACTTTACCAGTCGCGTCGGTTGCTAAAAGTGCATCCAAGGTAATTTGACACGTTTGCCCAACTTTTTCTTCCAAAGACATTTTTGCCAAAAGCTGCGTTATCTTGGATTCCAAAACAGGATCAAGCGTTAAATGTGGATGCTGTGCGTGGAAGGATTGCGTAAATAAAACAAACGCAATTAGCACTAAGGAAGAAAACTGTTTTTTCATGGTAAATAGCATTAAAATTCAAAATAGGATGGAAAGATACTAATTATTGTTTTTTTTACAATAAGTAAATGTAGAATCTCTACTGCAAAAACAATTTTAATTTTTTGAATTTAGTAACTTTATACACTAATTCAAAACTATGTCCAAAGTAAAATCTGCTTATTTCTGTCAAAATTGTGGCCACGAAGCTCCAAAATGGTTGGGGAAATGCCCTTCCTGTTCAGAATGGAATACGTTTGTAGAAGAAATTATCGAAAAAAATATTCCCTCCGTAGTTGCTTTTTCCTCCTCGACTAGAAATGCAAAACCGCAGGCAATTCATACGATTGAAAACCAAGAACATGTACGCTTAATTTTGAAAGATGCCGAGTTAAATCGCGTATTAGGCGGCGGATTGGTTCCCGGTTCTTTGATTTTATTTGGCGGTGAACCAGGAATTGGGAAATCCACTTTATTACTGCAAATGGCGGTTGACGAAG
>CAIYXD010000301.1 GCA_903930085.1 uncultured Flavobacteriia bacterium | reverse complement strand
CGTAAAGGAAATGTTTGAAGAAATCGCAAAATACGGCACGCCAACCTTTAAAAGAATTTATGCTGATTGGACAAAACCAACCGTTTCCGGATGGAAAAAAGTGCTTTTAGAAAATGCGATTACTCCTATTCAACAATATAGCTACACAACCGGCAAGAATGCCTCAGATAGCGCCTTGATTATTGATGCAATGGATATTTTATATACAGGCAAAGTCGATGGTTTTTGCATCGTTTCCAGCGACAGCGATTTTACGCGTTTGGCAACTCGCTTGAGAGAAGCAGGAATGAAAGTGATAGGAATTGGCGAAAAGAAAACCCTCACACCATTTATCAGTGCTTGCGATAAATTTATTTATATCGAAATCCTTAAACCTGAAGCTGTTGAAACAGAGGTGAATGACGACAGAAAAGCATCCAAAAGCAAACCTGCGTCTAACAACCATCCACTTAGTAAAATGGATCCGCAGATCATAAAATTACTCACCTTGAGTGTTTCCGATCTTGCAGATGAAAACGGTTGGACTTTCTTGGGTGAATTAGGAAATCTTATGCTAAAGAAAAAGCCGGATTTTGATCCCCGAAACTATGGATTTGCAAAAATGTTACCCTTGATAAAAAGCATCAATGTTTTTGAAATCGATGAAAGAGAAACTGGAAAAAAGAACAGCAAACATATTTATATCCGGAAAAAATAGAAAGTCTGTCAAAATGTAGGTTACAGCAAAAAGCCGTTGCTAAAATTAGTAACGGCTTTTTGCTTATGTATTTTATTTTTAATGCAGGACCACCAACTTAACTGGTTTGGATGAAGCATCCTTGTCTGAAACATGCACCGTATAAACTCCTTGGGGTAATTCCATTGTGTTCAGCAGGATTTTATTCGATTGTTCTGAAATAACATGCTGTTGTACAAGTTTTCCATTTTGATCGAATACCTTCACAAATCCTTTACTTATCACCTTGGAGAAACCTATGTATGCGTAATTATTTGCTGGATTCGGACTAACCAAAGAACTGAATTCATTTTCGTTTAAACTAGCATCATTTAGGTTATAGGAAACAGAAAAATCGTCAAAATAGAATCCGTCTTGGTTAACACCATTGTCCGATTTGAATTGAAAACGCAATTTAATGGATTGACCGATGTAATCGCTTAAACTAATTTCTTCCAAAACCCATGAAGACTGTGTCCCCTCGTACAAAGGCTGATTATTTGGTTGAACGCTGCCATTTGCACTATTTCCAGGAACGGTATACAAACCACATTGCCCAATCCACGTTGCACCATTATCTGTGGAAACCTGAAATTGACAATAATCATAGTCTGTCTCGATATCCCACTTTGCATAATAAGAAACTTGCGCAGCAGTAACATTCGTCAAATTAATTATTTGGTTCAAGGTGTAGGTTTTATTCGAACTGTTCGTGTAATTTCCGCCACTACTCTCGGTAAAAGAAGTAGATGGAGAGACAAATGCAGAGGTCGTTGTTCCCCAATTTCCTGTCCAATTGGCATTTGAGGACGCATCATCTGCAAACTGCAAAGTCAAAGCACCAAAGGTTTTTACAATCGTATCTTTTCGAACCCATAAGCCATTATCTGTTTTCAAAATATATTTTATTTCTTCACCAAAAACGATGGCTGGATTTAAAACATAGGAAATTGCTCCATTAGCTGTTCCTCTGATATTTAAGTTGTGAATTACCGGAACACCAACCGTTTGAATATTTAGTAATGGTTCTATAGAAACAGTCACGGGACCATCTTCCAAACCTAATCGAAATGCAGAATGATTAAAATTTCCTGTCATTGTTTCCACTGAGGATGGATCTGTATCGTTTACAAGCAGGTATTTGTGAGTCATATGCGCAAGAACCAAATTAGAAAACACCATTCCTTGAGAAGTTGGAATTATCTCTGAGGAAGCTGGCCAAAAATCCGTTCCAATCTCTGGTGTCATCGCAAAAATAGTGTCTTTCGATCCTATTCCGATATCTTGTTTGTACATAAAGTCATCAGAATCACCAGAAGCAGGATAAAGACCAGAGCTTTTTTGTGGGAAATAACCATTCATTTCCACCATGTGACTGCTTAAATCCGAGAAATAATCG
>CAIYXD010000300.1 GCA_903930085.1 uncultured Flavobacteriia bacterium | reverse complement strand
TTCAAAGGACCAAAGCGCATGTGAAATTCACCATTTTCATTTTTCCCATAGCCCAAACTGATGATTAAATGGTCGCATTCTTCGCCCTGCACATTTTCCAAAGCTTTAAAAAATGCTGTGTTTTCATCAATTCTAGCCTCTAACTTTTCTTGTGTTTTTGGGTTTAAACAAGAAAATATTTCTGCCAACTGCAGTTCTGAAAACGCAACAATTCCAAGATTGTCTATACTGTCTATTTGAGTAGAAATATATGCAGCGACTTGATTTGCCTCTACTTGATTTTTTCGCTCGTCAAAAATCCCTTTTTCAATGTAATGCCACGTAATTGGTTCTTTTTCTTGCTTAAACGAAGGAAAGGAAAGGAGTTGATTGTTGTAAAAATACATATTAGAAAAATAAATCAATGCTGGATGCTCACTACGATAATGGTGATTCAAACGAACATTTTTCCAATAAAAACTCGCTTGGTGCAAAAGATCAACCACTTCACCTGAAGCAACTTTAAAAAAGGTGCTTGGGCCCATTTGCTGCTGGTCGCCGGCGATTAAAATATGATTCGCTCGCTGAACCGTTCCTAGCGCATTTTGCAGTGGAATCTGACTTGCTTCGTCAAAAATTGCAACATCAAAAAGTCCTTTTTGCATGGGAAAACACTTGGCAATTTGCGCCGGATTACTCAACCAAATGGGCTTAAATAAACGCAACCATTCTTGCGCATCCGATGCAAATAATTCGCGCAGTGTTGGATGATTACGGGACTTATTAAATTCTTTGACCAACAAAGCTTTTCCACGTTTTAATCTGGATCGCAATTCTTTCTCCGTTCCAGTTAGTTTCGCCGGTGAAATTTGAAGAAGTTGGTGGTAGTATCTAAACTGTTCTGCTTGATTCCATCGGATTGTTTGCGCTAAGAATATAGATTCTTCGGCTCTGTTTTCAAGTATAGTATGGCATTTATCCTGTAAATCTTTCGTTTGAAATTTAGAAAAAGCTGGAAACTGTGCTGTGAATTTTACCCAATTACTTTTGCAAACAGCTAAATCAAAAGAATTAAAATCCGTCTGGTATTTCAGGTTGCGCAAAACCACTTCCGGAATATTTTTCAGGGAAGCGTGCAAGAAAATCAAAGATGAAAAATTGGTTAAAATGTTGCTTAAAAATGCTTGAAGGTTGGTGTCCTCTTCGAGACGGAAATTAGTTTTTAACTGTGAATAAAGCTGACTAAGTAAGCCGTTAAATTCTGCAAATACCTGTCGTTCCTCCTCCGGAATATTTAGCCATTCTGTTCTATCTTCAGAGGTGAACAAATGAATTTGCTGGTGAATTAATTCTAATTCAGTTTCCACATCATCTATTCCTATTTCGCATAAATCAACTTTTATTTGAGAAATAGAGTTTAAATTAGCCAAATATTGCTTCCATTTATGGAGAATATCTTCCGATCTATTTATGGATAAATTGGTATGTTTCTTCCACAATTTTATAAATTTCCATTTTCCAACGAACGATTTATTTTGTGCCAGTTCGAGCAATAATTCTGTTTCTATCAGCGAAGGTTTATTCTTCCAATGTGCCTTTTCCAGATCGAAGTTACTTTGCACAAAATGTGCTTGAAGGAATTTTTTTCGTAGGCTTAAAAATCGTTTCTGATCTTTGGAATTTGGTGTTAATAGTGCGGAATGTTTGCGAAAAGTTTCTGTTGTAAAAAGATGACAAACCGCCGCCTTTTTCATCGCCTTCTGCAAATCCAACCAAGTGTTGATTTCAAAATTCGTTTTGACTTTTTGCAGATCCTTTAAATTTTGCCCTATGGATTGATCCAACTGCTTAAAAAATTCTTGTTGGATTAATCCTGGAGAAATTCCACCAACTAAAGGCGCTAAATTTTCAGTATACAACTGCTGAACAACCTCTGTAAACGAAAACCATTCGTTCATTCCCGGTAAATCGCTCAAAAAAGTAACGCTTTCAAGATCCTTGTTTGCGGTATAATCCGCAAATGCAGCATAACTAATTCCGCCAATCAATTGTTCTTTATTTAGTAATTCCAACTGCTGCTGCAACTGATCCGCATATTGTTCGGAGAGCCTCAAATTTGGTTTTGGCTCCTTGCTTTCAGACTGCTCCAATTCCTTCCAACTATTTTTCAAGGCAGCTAAAATATCTTTTGTTAAAGTCTCCGATGTTGCGATAAAGCACAAATCGCCCAAGCCAAATTGCTGTAATTTTCTCTGTAAAACTTCCAATGCAACGCGCTTTTCGGAAACCACAATTGCAGAGCTAGATTGGCGCAATAATTTCCCTAGTAAATTTGTCAGTACCTGCGATTTTCCCGTTCCCGGTGGACCTTGCACAACCGTGTGATTTTCTTGAAAAGTGCTGAAAACTTTCAACTGATCTGTATCCGCAGGAAAAAGTAGTTCTTTGCCTAACGTCAAATTAAAAGGAGCATTGGCGCTCTCGTCACCTAATAAATTTGAAAGCGCGGAGGAATAATCCAAATCCTTTAATTCCTCCAATTCCTTTATTATTTCAAACCGATGGTGGTGAAAATTTCCAAAATAGCGCGTGTTATGATCTACATTAGTAAAATGCTGTAGCTTCAAAAATTCGGTTAATTGTTCCGGCGTTAAAATTTCTAATGGTAGTGAGATATTGAATTCTTTTTGTAAACGATTCACAACAAAAGGATTTACAAAAACAGCATCTTCAATTGCTTGAATTTTAACCAATCCATTCACTTTTAAAATTTCAACTTCACTTGGATAGATGAACAATGGCGAGCGAACAGTACTATTCTTAAATTCCCATTCAATTAAACCTTGTGTGGTGCACAATGGAAAAACGCCTTGCTCCTTTTGTATTTTAGTTGCGCGGGATAGAATCGATTTTATGGCTGGATCTGTATAGTCAAATTGTAGCCGTTCCGCTTGATAAGTGAATTGCTCGATTAAAACAATAGAATTATGATCCAAATTAACCAATACATCATTCGTATTGAACTGACTTGTATCCTGCAACAATTGCATAATTGTATGTTTCACACTCTCACTCACCGTGCTAAAATTAAGAAAACTTTCTTCGCTTCGAAAATTGTCAATTAGCAATTCCTAAATTGTCAATTTAAGACTTACATTTGTGGCGTAAATAAAAAATTAGCACGCAATGAAATTCGGTACAAAAGCAATCCATGCAGGTGTTCATCCTGATGAATCGACAGGAGCAATCATGACTCCAATTTACCAAACATCTACGTATGTTCAGGCAGGCGTTGGAAACCATAAAGGATACGAATATTCCAGAACCTTGAATCCAACGCGCCATGCATTGGAAAAAAATATCGCAGCAATTGAAAATGGAAAATTTGGTGCTTGTTTTGGATCTGGTCTTGCTGCGATTGATTGTGTTATAAAAATGCTTAATCCAGGCGATGAAGTAATTTCAACGAATGATTTGTATGGCGGTTCTTATCGTTTGTTTACAACGATTTTTGCAAAATACGGCATTGTTTTTCACTTTGTTGACATGCAAGACCCAAAAGCAGTTGAAGCACTTGTAAATGAAAATACGAAAATGATTTGGGTGGAAACGCCAACAAATCCAATGATGAATATTATCGATATTG
>CAIYXD010000299.1 GCA_903930085.1 uncultured Flavobacteriia bacterium | reverse complement strand
TTATATAAAACTTACAAAGAAAACAATTTCGTGATTATAGGTTTTCCTGCAAACAATTTTATGAGCCAAGAACCAGGTTCTAATGTAGAAATCGCAGAATTTTGTCAGAAAAATTATGGAGTCTCCTTCCCGATGATGTCCAAGATTTCCGTGAAAGGAAACGACATGGATCCAATTTACCAATTTCTTACGCAAAAAGAAAAAAATGGCGTTGAATCTAGCGATGTAAAATGGAATTTTCAAAAGTACCTGATAAACGAACAAGGAGAATTAGTGAAAGTTGTAGGACCGAGAACCTTGCCAACCGATGCTGAAATCACCACTTGGATCGAAGGGAAAAACTAATCTTGAAATATTCCGATTAACTAGTTGAATAAAAAGCCGGATTTAAATACAATCTCAAGCTTAAATATATCGGGATTATAAGGCATATAATCCGAATACTTACTTTAAGTGTTCGGATTTTTTTCGTTAATATTTTGTTGATAAGTTAGTTCTTTCCTCGCTTTGATGTTGCTATAAAATGGGCTTAATTTCTTATTTTTGTTGGTTCATCAAAAAAATCATTTTCCAAAAGGAATATTATGAGTGAGGATATTAAAAAAGATAATTATTCAGCGGATAACATCCAGGTTTTAGAAGGATTAGAAGCGGTTCGTAAGCGTCCAGCCATGTACATCGGTGATATCGGCGTGAAAGGACTTCACCATTTGGTGTACGAAGTTGTGGATAATTCCATCGATGAGGCTTTGGCTGGACATTGTGATACAATTGGCGTTTGGATCAATGAAGATAATTCTGTTACGGTTAAAGATAATGGTCGTGGAATTCCTACCGCAATGCACACGAAGGAGAAAAAGTCAGCGCTTGAGGTTGTAATGACTGTTTTGCATGCCGGTGGTAAATTTGATAAAGATACCTACAAAGTTTCCGGTGGATTGCACGGAGTTGGTGTTTCTTGTGTAAATGCGCTTTCGATTCATTTAAAAGCAACCGTTCGAAGAGACGGAAAAATATTTGAACAAGAATATAGTATAGGGAAACCTTTATACGATGTTCGTGAAATTGGCGATTCTTCTGAACATGGAACGGAAGTAACCTTCAGACCAGATAGTTCAATTTTCGATATCACAGAATACAACTACGATACTGTTGCAGCGAGAATGCGCGAATTGGCGTTTTTGAATAAAGGAATTACAATTACCTTAACAGATTTGCGTTTCCCGGACGAGGATGGGAAATATCCAAATAACGTCTTCCATTCTGAAGGTGGTTTGCGCGAATTTGCGCAATATTTAGATAGAAACAGAGAATCTTTGATTCCGGATGTTATCTATTTTGAAGGCGAACGCGAAGGGATTCCTGTAGAAGTTGCGTTGACATACAATACTTCCTACACAGAAAATATTCAAGCGTATGTTAACAACATCAATACGCATGAGGGAGGAACGCATCTTTCTGGTTTCCGACGTGGATTAACCAATACCTTGAAAAAATACGCGACGGATTCAGGAATGTTGACCCGTGAGAAAATTGAAATCGATGGAGATGATTTCCGCGAAGGTTTAACAGCTGTGCTTTCTGTGAAAGTGCAAGAGCCGCAATTTGAAGGTCAAACAAAG
>CAIYXD010000298.1 GCA_903930085.1 uncultured Flavobacteriia bacterium | reverse complement strand
TGTTAATTCGTTGGGTTTACCATTTTACACTGGAACTATCTTTTTCTTTGCTTTATTGGTTTTCGCTTGCGTTTGGTTGATTCGTTATGCCCGAAGAAAAAATAATTCAATCGTTTACAATGCAACGATGGGTTTAATTCTCTTGTTAATTGGTTACGGATCTTTCGCAGTAATCGTTATACGTTCAAATGCTAATACGCCTTTGGATGAAAATGACCCTGAAAACCTAGTGACTTTGCATTCGTATTTAAAACGTGAGCAATATGGTTCTGCTCCAATTTTATTCGGTCCGCAGTGGAATTCAAAAGAGAATTCACCGGAAATGTATAAAAATCGTTCGCCTTTTTATGTGCGTCGATTCATCGTTTCTAAAGGCGAAAAGGTTTTAAAGGCTTTTAAGGATGAGAAAAGAGCAAATGTCTTTGCCAAGGAAAATGCTGCTTCAGTTGAGGAGAAATACTTTGAATCGAATGCACAAGAAAGATTAAATAGCGTTGCGACCTACGCCCAAAGTGTATTCTTTCCACGAATGTATTGGAGTCAAGAACCGCAAAAAATTAATGGCTACAAAGAATGGTCTGGTTATGACGCTAATGACGGAACAGTAACAGAGATCGGAAGTGACGGACAGCGTTTGCCTTCTTTCGGCGAAAATTTGACTTATTTTGCACGTTATCAGGTGAATTGGATGTATATCCGTTATTTCATGTGGAATTTTGCCGGTCGACAAAATGATATTCAAGGCGATGGGGATAATATGCGCGGAAACTGGATTTCAGGATTTAGTGCTGTGGATAATGCACGCTTAGGTAACCAAGATGATGGCGCTCCATTTTACACTTCAGAGAATCCTTCGCACAATAAATTTTTCTTCTTGCCATTAATATTGGGAATTATAGGGTTGTTCTTCCATTTTTATAGAGCACCAAAAGATGCCTTTGTTGTATTGCTGGCATTTTTATTTACCGGTTTGGCAATTGTGGTTTATTTGAATCAAAAACCAATGGAACCGAGAGAACGAGATTATGCTTACGCTGGATCTTTCTATTTCTTTGCTCTATGGATTGGAATAGGTGTTTATGCCTTGTACGATGCTTTCAAGCGTTTTGAGAGAAAAGACATGGTTAAGGCCTTGGTTGTTGCCGGCGGTGGATTATTGCTTTTCTTGATAATTGATACAGGAAGTGAAGTTTCCATGCCAAATACGCTTTCCTGGTTGTTAATTTCCGGAATTGGTTTAGGAGCAATTGCACTAATGATGGGATTGAGAAAAGTATTAAAACAAGATTCTCAAGGTGCTATAGTTGCTGTTTTGTTGGGATTATTTGTTCCTTTAATTATGGGAATGCAAGGGTTTGATGACCACGATAGAAGTTTAAAAACTTCTGCGCGTGATCTTGCCTTGAACTATTTAGAATCGTGTCAGAAAAATGGAATTATCTTCACAAATGGCGACAACGATACGTTCCCATTATGGTATATGCAGGAAGTAGAAGGCAAACGAACCGACGTACGGGTTTGTAATCTATCCTTAATGCAGACGGATTGGTATACAGATCAGATGAAAATGCGTGCTTACGAATCAGATCCTTTGCCAATCAAATTTACGGAGGATCAAATCCTAATGTATGCTGGAAATACGGATCAGGTATTGTTTTCTAACTTATTTGAATTGTTCTATTTGAACGCATCCGATGAGATTTTGAACAAAGTGATAACAATGCGTGTGAAAAGTAATGGTCCAGGAGTTGCAAATGCATTGGAGGCATTCAACGCACAAGTTTCCAGTATTCTTGCAGGGATTTCTTCTACAAATGCAAATGCATTGAATAGAATTGAGCAGCTAAAAGTTGACCTTATGACAAACAAAGGAGCAACTAGTGCGGAAGCAGTTTACGCGAAATACCGCGCGGCATTTGAGATTCTTTCTGGAATTCAAAATGGGTTGATAACGCTGCCGGAAGGTCAAGCGCAGTCCTTTCAAAATCTTTTAACGGAGTTTGAAAAACCTTGGAATACAACAAATCTTAAGGATGCAATGGCCTTTGTTCGCGATGATAACAACCTAGTTCTATACCAAGGACAAAGAATGGTTAGAGTTTTCCCAAGTTCAGGATTTGTACTTCCGGTTAATAAAGAAAATGCAGTGAAATCGGGCGTTATTCAAGCCAATCAAGCGAAAGAATGCTTCGATGCATTGACATTTACATTTGAAGCACGCGGTCTTACCCGCGAACAAGTAATGATGTTGGATATTCTTGCAAACAACGATTGGAAGCGAGGAATTTATTTCTCCAGTCCAGGTGGATCAGATGTTTCGCTTGCATTATACCAAAAAGGTTATATCAAACAAAATGGAATGGCATTCGAACTGAGTCCGTTGAATAAAATGGAAGACCGTTATTCGGATAAAATGTATTCTAATTTAATGCAATTATACGATTATGGCGCAATGAATAATCCAACTGTTCTGACGGATTATTATACACGTCGTCACACTTCTCAGTACCGTTTGCACTTTGCTTCTTTGGCGGATGATTATTTAACAAAAGCGGATCGTGAAATTCAAATTCGCGACAACAAATTGAATAACATCAAGTTGTTGCTTAAAAATGGTCAAACGCCGCAAGCGAATCAGTTGGAAGCAACACTAATTGGGGTTGATGAAAAGGTTGCAGAATACAAAAAGAAAGCTGCAGCTTTGATTAATCGCTCTTTGGAAGTGATGCCGGCAGATATTGTAATCGATTATGGAGAGCCAAATCCAGGAAGAGGGAAGTATGAAAGTGATGGAATTAGTCTGACAGCATTTTCAGATGGTATTTTGCACGATTACATTGGTATTTTATACAAAGCTGGCGATAAGAAATCGGCTGAAAAACTTGGCGCTATTGTAGCAAGTCAATTGGAATCCATCTTCAGATATTACGAATTGAGCGATGTTTCTTTTGCTGCTGCTCAGCGCAATACTGGTGACTTATATGCAGCTTTGGATGCCTATTTTAAAATTCATATTACGGCAATCGATCCGGAGTTTGGCGATAGAAATGGCGCATTGGCAAAACGCACCCAAGCCAAATTAAAAAATCTTTACGATTCTGTTTTCCCGAAAATTTATGATGGTTTAGGCAAGAAAGCAAACGATAATGGTGAAAGTACCCGCCCTGGAACTCGAGCAGGGAAATATGCTGGAATGCTATTCGATTTGCAAGATTATTTAGAAGCTATTGGCGTGCATTACGGATATTTACAAGGCAAACCAGCACCAGCAACAAATCAAAATCCATCGGAGATGAGTTTGGAGCAAATGATGCAAGAAACGCCTATTTCTGATTCGATGAATCAATAGCCGCAAAGCTGAATGAAAATTTTTAAAGTCCCACGTTTTTTTCGACTATTTTTTCCGAATAAAACGTGGGGTTTTTCCGTTTCTGAAAAAGTAATTTTTCTAACATTTGACGATGGTCCAGATCCCAAGATAACCTCTTGGCTGTTGGATTTTTTAGCAAATAAAAATATCGTAGCGACTTTTTTTTGTGTTGGCGAAAATGTAAAAAAGTATCCGGAAATTTATGCTCGAATCTTAGCGGAAGGACATGCTGTAGGGAACCATTGTATGCGCCACCAAAAAGGAACCAATGTTACGTTGGAAGAATATGTTCAGTCGGTTGAATTAGCAAGTCAATTTATTAATTCTAATTTATTCCGTCCTCCTTATGGTCGCATGACAATTAGACAAACCCATGCAATAAGAAAAAAATATGCGATTATTATGTGGTCTTGGCTGTCTTTCGACTATGACCCATCGATTTCAGTGCATAAAATCATCAAGAAGGCAAGAAGACAAATTCAAGCCGGAGACATCCTTGTTTTACACGATAATTCAAAAACCACAGATCGTTTGAAAGTAATTTTACCTGAACTAATTGAAATTTGCAGGGCAAAAGGACTCAGATTTTCAACAATTCAAAAAGATTTAAAGTAGACAGATAGCATTTTTTTCAAGGAGTATAAAACAAGACGGCGTGTAAATCTTATTCCTTTTTACTTCGTTACTTTTGGAACGATTTTTTTATAGATGGGAACGGAAGAGCAAGGTTCGCCATACATGATGGTCAGAACATGATCTTGCAGGTGTTTGATTAATTCTACCATAGCAAAGTCTGGCGCAGCAATATCGGAACATCCCTTAATGATTATTTTACCGTTTTTTAATTCTTCTATGGAAATGTTTTGAATCGCTTGTTTAATCAATGCTTTTTCCAATTCTATTTTCGAACCAACGAGGTAATCTGCAGCGATTCCATTCAGTTTCGAAGCAACAAGCATGTACGCCCAAGT
>CAIYXD010000297.1 GCA_903930085.1 uncultured Flavobacteriia bacterium | reverse complement strand
ATTATCTGGCACGATTCAAAACGATATTTTAAAAGAATTCATGGTGCGCAACACCTATATTTATCCACCAACGCCATCGATGCGTATTATTTCGGATATTTTTGAATATACGGCCAAAAACATGCCTAAATTCAATTCAATTTCTATTTCTGGCTACCACATGCAAGAAGCGGGAGCAACAGCTGCTATCGAACTTGCATATACACTAGCCGATGGATTGGAATATTTGCGAGCAGGAATTAAAACTGGAATGCATATCGATGAATTTGCACCAAGATTGAGTTTCTTTTGGGCGATTGGGATGAACCACCACATGGAAATAGCTAAAATGCGAGCTGGAAGATTAATTTGGTCGAAATTAGTAAATCAATTTGATCCAAAAAACACCAAATCTTTAGCATTGCGCGCGCATTGTCAAACATCCGGATGGAGTTTGACAGAGCAAGATCCATTTAATAATGTTGCCCGTACGTGCATTGAAGCGATGGCTGCAGCTTTGGGAGGAACGCAATCTTTGCACACTAATGCACTAGACGAGGCAATTGCATTGCCAACCGATTTTTCAGCTAGAATTGCTCGAAACACACAAATATTCTTGCAGGAAGAAACGGGAATAACATCCTTTATAGATCCATTTGGCGGAAGCTATTATGTCGAAAAATTAACAGAGGAATTAGTGACTGAAGCATGGAAATTGATTCAGGAAGTGGAAGAACTTGGTGGAATGGCGAAAGCAATTGAAACTGGACTTCCAAAAATGCGAATCGAAGAAGCCGCAGCTAGAAAACAAGCACGAATTGATTCAGAAAAGGATGTTATAATTGGCGTGAATCGCTACCAAGTGAACGAATCGGATGCCAGTGAATTAGAAATTCTAGAAGTCGACAATACCCGTGTTCGTGAGGCACAACTGCTACGATTAACAGAATTACGTGCTTCAAGAAATGAAGTTGAAGTACAGAAAACACTAGCAGAATTAGAAGAAGCAGCAAAAAAATCAAGCGGTAATTTACTGGAAATAGCTATACGTTGCGCGAGAAACAGAGCAACTTTAGGAGAAATTTCCACCGCAATGGAAAATGCTTTTGGACGTTACAAAGCAACTATCCGAACGATTTCGGGCGTTTATTCAAACGAAGCTATGGAAGATAAAGATTTTATTTACGCAAAAGAATTGACTGAAAAATTCAGTAAATTGGAAGGACGTAGGCCGCGGATCATGATTGCAAAAATGGGGCAAGATGGACACGACCGCGGGGCAAAAGTTATTGCCTCATCCTTTGCGGATATTGGTTTTGATGTGGATATTGGACCTCTGTTTCAAACACCAGCCGAAGCAGCAAAACAGGCCGTGGAAAACGATGTTCACATACTCGGTGTTTCATCCCTGGCAGCAGGACACAAAACTTTGGTTCCACACGTAATTGAGGAATTAAAAAAATTAAATAGAGAAGACATCATGGTTATTGCTGGAGGAGTAATCCCTCAAAAAGATTATGATTTCCTATACAAAGCAGGGGTGTTTGGAGTTTTTGGTCCTGGAACAAAAATTTCAAAAGCAGCGCAAGAGATTTTACTTTTGTTAATTGAAAGTGTTGAATAAACATTTTTTCCAGCAATAGAATTGTGCAAAACAAAATTGTTTTAGTACATTCGGCATAGTTATTGAAATTACAAAATTGAATAAAAAAGTAAGAGATATTTGAAAATTGTGCTCAAATAACTTAAAGAAAACACGAAATACCCAAAAACAAACAAGATGAAAAAAATAGTAAGTGTATTATTCTTATTGGTCGGATCACTTTCATTGCATGCGCAAGATCAAGATTTTGATGATTTGAAAATCTTATATGCCGATGCAAACTTCGAAAAATTAGTAAAAGT
>CAIYXD010000296.1 GCA_903930085.1 uncultured Flavobacteriia bacterium | reverse complement strand
GAAATCAAGCGCTGCATTTGCACTCTTGTATTTCCTGAAATTCCCGTTGAAAATCGCCTATATTTTTAAACTAATCCCAATTTGCTACCGAGATCGTTTGTACGATGCAATTGCTAAACGCAGACAGAAACTAGCGAAACATTTTTGTGTAGTGCCAAACAAGGAACAAAGCAGTCGGTTTTTGTCAACAGCTGAAAACAAGTAATAATTCCGATCAATTTTAGCGCTAATTGTGCCGTTTCGCAGCGTAATAAGTTGGCATTTAAACCATTTTATCTAGCCAATGCACCATTTCAATATTCAATTTGAAAAAATCCGTGTGTAATAATACATACTTTCAGCAAATGTTCCGGCAGCTCAGTAGATTCCCATGGTTGCGTAGCGCCATACGTGTGATTTGCTTCTTCAATTTCAAATAAACGCGTGTGCAACCAGGATGCGATTTGACGGCTTTCCTCAATATCCACCGAAGTATCCAAATCGCCATGAATAACCATGGTTGGCGTCTTGGATTCCTTGCACGCTTTTTCAATGGACAATTCTTGCTCGTGGGCAATAAAATCCTCGTATTGTTCAAACAGCTGCGGCATTTTCTGCTCTGTTCTGGAATTCACAGTGTATTTTGTGCCTTGTGTTTTCCATACTTCTAGCTGTTTTCCTTCCGGAAATCGTTTAGATATATCTGAAATTCCCGACCAGGAAACGATTTTTTTTATGCGGACATCTTTAGCAGAAAGCAGTACAATTCCTGCTCCTCTGGAATGACCAATGACATATATTTCTGGTAAAACAGCAAATTGTGTTTCCAGCCAATCCAAAACGCATTTTAAATCGGTTAATTCCTTGGAATAACTATTGTGCGCAAAAGCATCCAGATCCGGAAAATCAATTGGTTGTTCAATTGTGCCGCCGTTATGGGAAACGTTGTATTTACAAAAGCCATAGCCGAGAGCAACAAAAAAGTCGGAAACCAGATTCCAGCAGCCCCAATCTTTGTAACCCATAAATCCATGCGCAAATACAATTAACTTGCCGTTGCTGCCATCCGGGACAACTAAATCCACTAAACTTTGGCGCTGATCTGCTCCGATATAAATTTCATTTTTACGTTCTATTCCCATATTCATCCAAAAGTAGAAAATTACTGCGTAAAAGGGATGATTTACGTATATTTACACTCAATAAATTTAAATACAAGAATGAAGATATTGGTCTTTTTGTGTATTCTTTTGCTTTCACAGTCTTGTTCAAACGGTCAGGGCAATAAGTTGGTAGCCAAAAACTTAACGATTTACTTTGATCAAAAGGAAGTGGAAGACAAAGCAAATTTCTTCGGTAAATTCTGGCAAAATAAAGGCTTGGTTGGTGAACGCCCACAAAGTATAAAATTGACAAGATCGGAAGGAACATTTTACATCCATTTGATTATCAGTGAAGAATTCAAAGAAAGCGAGTTGGTTTTCGACGAGAAGAAACTTCTCCTGGATTTGCAGCGCGAAATGGATACCACCATATTCAAAGGAGAAAAAGGCTGTCAGATTTTAATTTGCGATGCTGCTTTCAAACCGATTTTAAATATTAATAAGTAGAAAAAGTAACGCCCAACATGAAGATTTCAGCCTCTATTTATAGCGATAAAAAACGAGCGTTACAGGACGTAATTCTTGATCTTGTTGAACACCAAGTGGAACTTTTACACGTGGATTGCAACGATGAAATTTCCGTTTTTGAGGATATTGCGCGCATTCGAACATGGTGCGATTTACCAATTGACTTGCACATTATCACGGAAGATCCAGAAAAATATTTTGATTTATTGCGAACAAATCCAGTGGAATACATCACGTTTCAATTTGAGCAGTTGCCAAAAACGTTGGTCTTTCCAGAGGATATTTCGGGAAAAAAAGGATTAGCAATCATCACGCCGACGTCAATCGATGCGTTTGACGCGTACACCAACTTTGATTTTATTCTCATCATGGCGACCATTCCTGGGCAAAGCGGTGGCGTTTTTGATAAATTGAATTTTTCGAAAATCAGACAATTTAGAAACAAATATCCGAACAAATCCATTCATGTGGATGGCGGTGTAAACGGTGAAGTTTCCTTTATTTTACGCAACATGGGCGTTAGTTCCTCCGTATCTGGTTCGTATTTATTTAATGCACCAAGCATTGGACATGCGCTAATGAAT
>CAIYXD010000295.1 GCA_903930085.1 uncultured Flavobacteriia bacterium | reverse complement strand
TACATTCAAAAAGGATGTGTGGGAATATAATTATTTCCTGAATTCATGGGTTCAGGTCGCAGATTTGATTGGTCCTGCGCGAAAAAATGCTGTTTCCTTTGTAATCGATGGAATTGCATATTTAGGAACAGGTTTCAATGGCTCTTTCCTTGAGGACTTTTACGCTTACTATGGAATTGTAGGAATGGAAGAGAAAGAAGTCAACTTCACCTCCACTGCATTCCCAAATCCTGCAAATGAATTGGTTTACCTGCAAATGAATCTTGAAAACACATCAGATATAACACTTCAATTATTTTCCATTACAGGAACGAATATCACTTCGGAAATAACTTACTCAACGAAGCAAAATACGATGACCTTGCATATTTCTAACTTACAACCTGGAAATTATTATTACGAGCTGAAGGATAAAAAATCAACGCATCGATCAACTGGAAAACTGATGATTTTATAATGAAAATAACGTGTTTAATTCTTAGTATATTGGTTTTATTTTCGTGTGAAAACAGAGAATCAAAAGGAACTTTAAACCATTCACATGACCGGGATGTTTATTCGAAAAAGGTTCAAGAGCCTGCATACACGATAGAAGTTACAGAGAATGCTGAATTCGGTTGGGGATACCAATTGTTTAAAGATGGAAAACTCATGATTGATCAAAAACACATTCCAGCAATTCAAGGCGAACAAGGATTCACTTCAAAAGAAAATGCAGAAATAACTGGTAATTACATTTTGAGAAAAATAAAAAACGGGGAGTTTCCTCCTACTGTTTCTGTGCAGGAATTAGATAGTTTGGGTGTCATAGATTGAAAATAAGAAGGCATAAATCTTATTTTATTCTTAACTTATTGTTTATCTCTCAATTGAATAAATTCCTTCATCTTTTCATTTTCAACAAGAACAGTTAAGTTGTAATAGACCAATTTCCATTCTCCTTTTTCCTTTACCAAAATCCCGCTTCCTCTGCACCCGCGCATCCAAGTATCTAAATCTTCATCAAACCATGCGGTTTTTTTATTTTTTGAATACATCCAATTCCGGTTTTTAGCTTTAAAATCCCAGGCCTTACCGGCATCAAAATAAGGTTTTGAAAATTCGGCAAATTCTGATTTCGTCCACCTTTCCCCTGGTGCAGTTCCTAGAAAGACAAACGACGTATCCAAGACATCAAAATAAGCCTTAAATTTTGCATTTGTTGCGGATAAATGCCACTGGTCAACCAATTTATCGAGTTCATTTTGCGCAGTGGTAATATGCATCAAACCGAGGAAAAAAAGTATTGAAATAATTTTCATTCTTTGTAGAATTTACGTGAATTAAAAAAGGCTACCCAAAACGAGCAGCCTTAAAAGTAGTTTTATTTTTAATTCTATTTGGATGGTGATTTATATTTCTCCAAATCCAAACACATTTTTACTGCATTTTTAACGTTAATAACGCCACCTGTAACAGACAATGTTGCAAAATCAACCAACTCTTCCGATCCTGGTTTTACATGTTTTGTTCCTTTGTAAGATTGTGCGGATTTCAAAAGTATCGCTTTGATTTCATGCATTGTCAACGTTGGGAAGTAACTCTGTAACATTGCAGCTACGCCAGATACCATCGGCGCTGCCATGGAAGTACCTTGTAAACTTTTGTAATCACTTTGTGGAACAGAATTATAAATTTCATTTCCTGGAGCAAAAACATCGACACTTTTTTGACCGTAATTTGAAAAAGGAGCTGCTAAATGTGCTTTATGGTCTCTTTTAACTTTTCCAAAAGAAAAAAGCACCTGCCAAAAAGATGCTGCGTCCATGGATTTAGAATTTCGCGTGGATGCACCTATTGTAAGAAACAAATCCAATTTCTTCGGTTGGAAACTATACATCGAAGTTGGAAAGTTAGGATTTACATCGACATCTGCATTGTCATTTCCTGCAGCGTGCACAAGTAAAACACCTTTAGAATCGGCGTATTTAAACGCTTCAAAGACTTCTTTTTGGTGCGGTGAATATCCTTTCCCGAATGACATATTGATAACTTTCGCACCATTATCTACTGCGTAAATAACAGCTAAAGCAATATCTTTATCAAATTCATCTCCATTTGGAACTGCTCTTAAAACCATCAGTGAAACATTTTCCGCGACGCCATCGCCACCTAGATCATTCCCTCTAACTGCGCCAATAATTCCACCGACATGCGTTCCATGCAACGCATCTGGACCTTCCACATCCGAATTACCGTATTTTGTATCTTTAAAATCATTTGGATTATCACCAATTATTGCGCGGTCATCAAAATCAACATTCAAGCTATAATTAACCATTTGTTCAATTGATTTCTTTTGCTCCTCGATCACTGCTTCCGTTAATTCACCTGTAGATATTGCCATTGCGAAGCTTTTCATTTGTGCCATTTGCTCATCTGCTGGTTTCCACTTTTTTAAATCCTTTAAGGTATAATTCGGTTTACCCATTGCAGATCCAACCATCGTAGGAACTTGACCAATCATCATTTTCACCATATCCATTTGAGCAAGGTAAGAAGTGTAATTTTGTAATTCTTCTTCTACTTCTCCCTTAACTTTCAAGTAAAGGTTGTATTCAG
>CAIYXD010000294.1 GCA_903930085.1 uncultured Flavobacteriia bacterium | reverse complement strand
TCAGCGGATTGTTCCGTTAATCTTTTTTCGATTTCCGTCAAACGACTAATTGGATGCTGTTCGATTGGTATTAATTTCGTTGCTAGCAAATACTTTTCCTTCGCGGCCAAATAACTTTTTTGGCTAAAGAACATGTCTGCAGCGGTGATAAGTTCCTGGTATTTCGCTTGATTTTCAGCTGACTTCTTCAATTTCTCGACCGCTATAATTTGGTCTTTGGGGTATTGTTCTGTTTTTTTATCTAGCGCCTCTGTGTATTTTGCAATTGCTTGATCGTATTTTTTTTGATCTCTGAATGCGTCTCCCGCTGCTATAAGATTGTAATACTCTGCATTTGCCTGTTGATCCGCTAATCCTTCCTTTTTAGCAGCCTGGATTAAAGCGTCCAATTCTTGAATCCTATCGTTTGGATATTTTTCTTTTGGTTTATACCCTAGTGCTTCTTCATATTTACCCAAAGCTTCTTCATATTTCTTTGCTTTGTAAGAAACATCTGCCGCTGCAAGTGCGGTTTGGTATTTTATTTCAATCGCTGTCTTATTGGCTTCTGCCTGAAGCAATAAACTTTCAATTTTCGCTCGCATCTTTTTATCGTATGCCACATCAAAAGCATTAGATGCACCAATTCCAAATTTAGCAACCGGTTCTGTCTCCAAAAAAGACAAATCTGCTGCTACACTTTTCGGAATCATATCAATACTGGAATTTCTCCATGGTGAAATATCCCCAGCTGGAAAATCTTCCGGATTTACTTTAGAATAATTGATACTTACTCTTTTACTGTAGAAACCATCCTTATAAAAAACAACTTCAAACGGAACAGTAACATCTACAATTCCCTTTAAATCGTATTTACCATTTGAGGATGAAATGGATTGGATTATTACCTGTTGGTTTTGAACAACATCTATTGTAACGCCTCCTTCTGCTTTGATTAAAACGCTATTTTTTATATTCCCATCAATATAGAATCCCATGGACTGAGACATTCCCGAAAAATGGAAGAACGCAAATAAAAATACAATTAAATACCTCATACTTTCTGTTTAAACATTGCGCTGTACACTAAGTTACAGAATTGGTTTAAATTTGAATTAAAATGTAGTACAAATATGCTTAAAAATGTTCAAATAATACACGTATGAAACTACTTAACATCGAACAATTAAGTTATTGGGAACGAACAACCTATTTTGATGGCATTGATTTTATAATTATCGGAGCTGGAATAGTAGGTTTTTCTGCTGCTATCGAAGTAAAGAAAAAATATCCCAGCGCAAAAATCGTTATTTTGGAACGTGGGTATTTACCTTCTGGTGCGAGCTCCAAAAATGCTGGTTTTGCTTGTTTTGGGAGCGTTACAGAACTTGTTGATGACCTCTCAAAAATGGGCGAAGACAGCGTGTTTGAAACGGTCGAAAAACGCTGGGAAGGTTTGCAAAATTTAAAATCCGTAATTGGGCAAAACTACCTCCAACTGGAAACTTTTGGTTCGTGGGATTTAATTTCACTTAATGAATCAGTCGAATTGCCATTTTTACGGGAAAAAATCGATTATTTAAATGAAAAAATGATCCATATAACCGGAGAGAAATCTGTTTTTTCGGAAGATAATTCGTGCAGTACCACATTCGGTTTCAATGGCGTACATACTAGTTTTTTCAATCGCTTGGAAGGCCAAATTGATACGGGAAAAATGCTTGCCCGTTTTCACCAAATCGCAGTTGAAATGGGGATTTTATGCCTTTTTAATATTTCTGTGGAAGCAATTTCCTCGGATTCAAAAAAGGTAGAACTGGTAACTTCGATTGGAAAAATCAGCTCGGAACATGCACTTATTTGCACCAATGGATTTGCGAAGCAATTTCTTCCGGATGAAGATGTTTTTCCAGCAAGAGCGCAGGTTATTGTTACTTCACCGATTGAAAATCTTCCAGTAAAAGGAACGTTTCATTTCCAACAGGGGTATTATTATTTCAGAAATGTAGAAAATAGAATTCTTTTGGGAGGTGGAAGAAATTTGAATTTTGAAGGAGAAACGACAACTGAATTAGCAACAACAGCGGAAATAACGCATGCACTCAAGCAAATGCTATCCGAAATGATTTTACCGAACCATGCTTTTTCAATCGATTATTCTTGGGCTGGAATTATGGGAGTTGGTGCAACAAAAGCACCAATTGTAAAGAAAATAGATTCTCGAACAGCCGTTGGGGTGCGCATGGGCGGAATGGGCATTGCCATTGGTAGTTTGGTTGGAAAAGAATTAGCCAATTTGTTTTGAACCGTTCCAACTATTTTAACTTCAATATGCTTAAAAATACTACTTTTGAACAAAAAAATTAAATAG
>CAIYXD010000293.1 GCA_903930085.1 uncultured Flavobacteriia bacterium | reverse complement strand
CCGGGCAGTAAATTTTCTTCAAATTGGTATAAAGAAATTGCCGTTTCCGGTGGTTTTGGATTACGGATGGATTTGGATTTCTTTATTTTGCGATTGGATTTTGGTATACCACTAACAAATCCCGCTTTACCGCAAGGAGCAAGATGGATTTTTCAATCGCGCGATCCATACTTCGCGGAAGGATTAGAAAAATTTGGCATTTCCTACAAGTCGATTATGCCAAAACCATTTACACCGAATGTTCATTTCGGAATTGGATACCCATTCTAACCGTATTTTTAAAATTTCGGAGAAAGAAATTAGTCCTCTATTACGGTCAAATTTGCAAAGCGTAAAATAACTGTTTTTGCACCATGGTGCGGGAAGAAAATTGTTGCTTTCTTATCTGCTCCTTCGCCTTCTAGTCGCGTAATTTTACCCTTCCCAAAACGATCGTGCAGCACGTTGTATCCAACTTTTAAATCTGCTGTTGAGCCCGATTTTTCTGGTGAATTACTTACCTCATTCAAGGATTTAAATGATCCGCTTGGCGCTGCAGTTGTGCGGTTTAAACCACCAGTAAACGGTTCGTCAAAATTGGAAACTCTTCCAGATAAAGACCTTCCCATTCCACGCTGTGGCGTTTCGAAATTTAAAAATTTTTGGTCTATTTCTTCGATGAATCTGCTTGCTTCCGATGAAACTAAATTTCCCCAGATAAATCGGGATGTTGCGTAAGATAGCGTACACGTGTCTTTTGCGCGCGTTACGGCAACATAAAACAAACGACGTTCTTCTTCCAATTCTGTCCTAGAATTTAAAGCCATTTGAGAAGGAAATAAATTTTCTTCCAATCCAACTAAAAACACATGTGGAAATTCCAATCCCTTGCTGGAGTGAATTGTCATCAAAGTAATGTGATTTTTCTCATCGCCTTTTTCATCATCGGCATCGGTAAGTAGCGCAACATCAATCATAAATTCAGATAACGATTGGTCGGCGTCTTCTTGCTGTGAAATCGTAAATTCCTTTATACCAGCTAATAATTCTTCGATGTTTTGGTAGCGTTCTACATCTTCCGGACCTTTGTCTTTTTCGCTGTACAATTCCTTTAGGATTCCAGATGATTTAGCGATGTTTTGCGCCATTTCATATGCATTCATAGAATCCAATTGTGCGGAGAAACTTTTGATCATTGTTGTAAATTCATACAACTTGGATTTTGTTCCAGCATTCAACGCCACTGGATATTGCGTCATATTCGTGATGACATCCCAGATACTTGTGCCGTAATTATTTGCAGCAATTATAATATTTTCAATGGATGTTTTTCCGATTCCTCGTTTTGGATAATTAATTACACGTTTCAACGCTTCCTCATCCCTTGGATTGGTTGTAAGTCGGAAGTATGCCAAAAGGTCTTTGATTTCTTTTCGCTGGTAAAAGGATAAACCGCCATAAATTTTGTACGGAATTCCCAGTTTACGCAATGCCTCCTCAAATGAACGAGACTGTTTATTGGTGCGGTAAAGAATGGCGAAGTCGTTGAAAGAAGAATTTGTACTCTGCTTAATATCAAATATTTTACTGGTAATAACTTTCCCTTCCTCGTTGTCGGTTAAGGTTCGGATAACGCCAATTTTCGCACCTTCGCTATTTTCCGTCCAAACGTTTTTCTTAATTTGATCCTGGTTTTTTGCGATAATACTATTCGCTGCTTCTACGATATTTTTGGTGCTTCTGTAATTTTGTTCTAGCTTGAATAATTTAAAATCCGGATAATCTTTTCTGAAATTTAAAATATTTTGAATATTTGCCCCTCGGAAAGAATAGATACTCTGCGCATCGTCACCAACCACACAAATGTTCTCAAATACCGCAGCAAGTTTCTTCACGATTAAATACTGTGCGTAGTTTGTATCTTGGTACTCATCCACCAAAATATATTTGAATTTTTGCTGGTAATAGTGCAATACATCCGGAAAATCGCGCAATAAAACGTTAGTTTGAAACAGTAAATCATCAAAATCCATTGCCCCAGCTTTGAAACAGCGTGTGGTATACGTTTT
>CAIYXD010000292.1 GCA_903930085.1 uncultured Flavobacteriia bacterium | reverse complement strand
TTGACTCATCGGCGCAAAAGTTCCAGAATAGGGCGCACTTCCAGAAGTTATGGAATTTGCCGCAAAGCCATTGAAACACGTATTTAACATGTCGTCATTTCCACCGCCAATTCCAGCAGAAAGAATTTTTACCGTGCCATCCGGCGCAACTAATTTTACACTAATATCACTTAAATACGTATGGGTTAAATTGATGCAAACTGTTTCCAATCCAAACAATGTTGTGTTAATAGAAGTCTGCGGTACGCTAACATTTATCGGAATATCAACAGTTTGGTAATCTAGGATTAAGCCACTTCCTCCTGTAAAAGTTTGCGCATAATTAACACTAAATAACACAAGGAAATAAAATAGTAGAAGACTTTTCATAAGAATGATAGTATTTTTGTGCAACTAAGTTAATTATTTTGCCTTGTCGTCCATGAAAAAAATTCTGATTAAAAACATTAAAGGCCTTGTCCAAGTTGGGGAAAATATCCCAAGTGTTTTAAAAGGCGCGGAAATGAAAGTTCTCCCAATTATTGAAAATGCCTTTTTGGCTTTGGAAGATGGAATGGTTGTAGCCTATGGATCAATGGAAGATTGGGGAGGAATTGACGACTGGAGAGATTTGGAAATTATCGATGCGGACGGAAGATTTGTATTGCCCGCATTTTGCGATTCCCATACGCATACCGTTTTTGCCAAAAGTCGAGAAGAGGAGTTTGTGGACAGAATCAATGGTTTATCTTATGAAGAAATTGCTATAAAAGGTGGCGGGATTCTAAATTCTGCAAACCGACTAAATGCAATTTCGGAAGACGAACTTTTTGAGCAGGCGAGCGAGCGAATTAAAGTATTAATTTCTTATGGAACGGGAGCACTGGAAATAAAATCCGGCTATGGTTTGTCGGTCGAATCGGAACTAAAAATGCTCCGCGTTATAAAACGCTTAAAAGATTCGTGTGGAATTGAACTAAAAGCTACATTTTTGGCGGCACATGCTTTTCCTACAGCATTCAAAGAAAACAAGCAAGCATACATAGATTTAATTATCCAAGAAATGTTGCCAAAAGTGGCAGAAGAAAAATTAGCGGATTTCATCGATGTTTTTTGTGAACGTAACTATTTCTCCGTGGAACAAATGGAAGAAATTCTTTTGGCTGGCGCAAAATATGGACTTGTTCCAAAAGTACACGTGAATCAATTTACGGCGATGGGTGGCATAAAAAAAGCGGTGGAACTAAATGCTTTAACGGTAGATCATTTGGAAGAATTATCCGAAGAAGATATCCTTGCACTGAAGAATTCCACGTGTATGCCGACAATTTTACCAAGTTGTTCTTTCTTTATTGGAATTCCATACGGAAATGCCCGTTTGTTATTGGACAACGGCTTGCCCTTGGCTTTGGCAAGTGATTACAACCCTGGAACAACGCCTTCCGGAAACTTGAATTTTGTGTGGTCGCTGGCGTGTATTCAATTGAAAATGACGCCGGAGGAAGCTTTCAATGCACTTACTGTAAATGCTGCATACGCAATGGGATTAAGTGAATCGCACGGAA
This sequence comes from uncultured Flavobacteriia bacterium, assembly GCA_903930085.1. Classification (GTDB taxonomy): domain Bacteria; phylum Bacteroidota; class Bacteroidia; order Flavobacteriales_D; family Crocinitomicaceae; genus M0103. The sequence goes on along the minus strand of CAIYXD010000292.1, from coordinate 173 downwards.
AAATTGCCTTAGGAAGACGTTCTCCGATTCTTATTACAAAACCAATTCCATCTTTGGCATATATGCCGTATGCTTTTGGTGACCAACATATTGAACGAATTATTGCGTGATTTTTGACAATTTTTTGTAACTTTAAGAAAAGGATAGAATTGATTATGTGGAAATGGATTATT
>CAIYXD010000291.1 GCA_903930085.1 uncultured Flavobacteriia bacterium | reverse complement strand
CCAAGCCAATCATTCCGCCAACAAATCCATTTATAATTACCAATAAGGTGAATTGTTTCCAGTTTTCTTTCAGTCCGAGCTGTACATTTTTCATTCCATCAATTTTCAACAAATTTCCAATTTAGAAATCAGTTAAAAATTAACAAATGATAATTAATTACAGATTTGCTCTAATTCTACTTAAACTTACCGGCGTGATTCCAAGATAAGAAGCTATATATTTTAATGGTATTCGCTGTAAAATTTGAGGATTTTCACGCAGTAAATTTTGGTAGCGCTCATCTGCACTATGAAACTGAATACTTTCCAATCGGTGAATGGATTGCATATGTGATTCTTCAAAAATTTTCCTAAATAATCTTTCAATAGATTGAAATTCTGAATAAAGTAGTGTTAATTTATCGGTTGGAATTAACACTAGTGTTGCTGCTTCTAGCGCTTGAATTGCTTTACTGGAAGGTTTTCCTGAAAATAAGCTTTCTATTCGGGCAACGATTGTGTTTTCAAATTGAAAACTTTCTGTTATATCTACTCCATCCTTTAGGTAATAAATGCGCAGCGCACCTTTTTGGATGAAATAAATGGTCTTACAACTTTGTCCAATTGGCTGCACTTCCGCATATTTCGGTACATTGGTCAGTGTGCAGATTTTTTCGAGTGCTGCAGCTGCTTCAGTTGAAATCGGGTAAATTGAATTTGCAAAATCTATTAATTCCTTCATTTCTACTGTTTCATTCTAAAATAAGTGTTCCAGTCGAACTTTCTTCCATTTTGATGATTTCAGCCGGATTTCCTTTAACATATAAATTTCCTTCTCCAGTAAGCGTGTACGTCACTGATTGCGTACTAAAAATCTTGCAATCTCCTTTCGATGCATTTTCAATTAAAGCAGTACTTGTGTGAAGCTTGCTAGCATCAACGGCCATTAATGCCACATTCCAAATTTTAAGTATGTTTGTATTTCCCGATAATGTCACTTTACCGCCGCAAGGGAAATTATTCCAAAAATAAAATGTTTCACAGTCTAGGTCCAACGTCGCCTGGTTTAATTTACTAGTTAAAACCAATCCGATTTCATCACCAATTAGTGTGTTGTCCGATAGAATATTGCAGGTTTCATTTGCCGTAATTTTAGCTAATTTGTTGACCGTTATAAAAACGACAACTTTATTTTTTCCGGGACGCATCCAATTTCCATTGTATTGATTTTCTAGTTTTAAGGTGTTATTGTCAATAGAAATTGTAATCTTTTCGAGAATTTTTTTTGCGCCATCTATCTTTATTTTATTTTCCGTTCCCTGGATAAGATGCACTTCAAAAACACTGTTTAAAACTAAACTATCAAATTCCTCTAACGACTTCTCGAAGGTTTCTTCCGATAGTTGTTTTTTGCAGGAATGACTTGCAAATGCACTTATTATAAGTAGAATAAAAAGCCCTTTTTTCATTTTTTTGTGGTAAAAAAGTAACCAAATCCAAGCTCTGGATAATCTAGAATATGGAGATGTGATTTCATCGAAAAGCTTAATAGAAATGTTTCGTTAAATTTCCATCGCAGTATCGCACGATTGTACATTGTTTTTTTTGATACATGATCGGTCAAGCCAATATAAAACCCTTCCTGCAAAACAAAACTGAATCGGTCGTACACCAATTCCTGAGAAAAATGAATTCCTGTTCGGAAATCATACATTGATCTATAAGCTTCAGCGTCGGAAACATTCATTTCTGTCTTCGTGGAGGAATCATAAAACAGATCCAAACCGCCTCCGATATGCAATTTTCGTTTCCAATGAAATTTGTATTCGCCGGAAAGAGAAGAAGTAAAGTAAACGGTTGATTGTAAAGCCCTTGTGTGTTTTCCGCCAGCTGCAACAATTAAAGCAACTTCGTGTTTTTTTTCCGGAATGGGAAGTGTCGATGTTGTAAATGGAGTTTGCTCGCCAATTGCATAATTGATTCCTGTAAACGCGGTAAACATATTAACCCCTAGATTCGGTTCAGCCATATTGGCGTTCGAATAATGGTTGAAAGAAAGTCCTGCGTTCACAGAAAGTCTTTCCGTAAGCATGAATCGTGAACTTAATTTGAAGTTGAAATGAATATTGAGATGTGAACCAACTGAAATATTTTCAAAATTACTTTCTAGGTCAAATTTTTTCGTTGCATAACCCAGGCCCAAACCAAATTGGTTTGTTAATTGAAATTTCTTTTTACGAATTAAAAAGGATTGAAAATAGGGGTAAACCGCAAATTCTTCTCCAAACACCTTTTGATTACCTAGTGTTGAAAAGGAAAAAGTCAAACCGAATTCTGGGTATTTATACGCTTGTTCCCAACTGGTTTTTCCTGTCGTTTTTTTAGATAAACTCAATTCAAATCCTACAATGGGTTTTTCAACTAGGTAATTGAAATGTTGGTATTCTGGTAAAATAAAGCCATAATTGCCATCGAAACGAAGCGATAGATTCTTTGATTGTTTTTGTGAAAAAAGGGTGAGCGGCAATATTAATACGAATATCCCTATTTTCCAACCGTAGTTCATACTTTATTTTTTTACTAAAAGTAATAATAACAATCATTCAAACAGCAACTTTATCTCACTATTATCCTAGACCAATGTTTTTTACTTACGGAAAATAACCTCGTATTTTTAACGCATTAAATTCCCAAAATCGAAAGCAATGTTTACGGATAGAAAAGAGGCTGGAATTTTACTGGCAAAAGAATTGGTAGTGTACAAAAATGATAAAAATGCAGTGGTTTTAGCAATTCCTAGAGGAGGAATCATTCCTGCAAATGAAATTTCTAAAACGTTAAATCTACCACTTGAAATTGTATTGGTGAAGAAAATTGGGGCTCCGGGAAACAAAGAATTTGCAATTGGTGCCGTTAGTTTGGAGGATTATATCCTCACGTCAAAATTGCATGCGGATGAGCGATATCTGGAAAGTGAAATACAGCGACTTCGGAAATTAATTCGGGAACAACTGCCTTATTTTTTAGGAAATCGAAAGGCAATTGAACTGGAAGGAAAAAAGGTTATTATCGTGGATGATGGCGTTGCAACTGGGACAACTTTAGAACTTGTAATTGCTATTGTAAAACGAAAAAAAGCGGATCAAATAATTGTTGCTGTGCCAGTTGCCGCTGCAGATGCTCTAGCTAGAATAAAACACAAAGTTACCAAAGTTATTTGCTTAGAAACGCCATTTTATTTTCAAGCGATTGGACAATATTATTCTTCTTTTGAACAAGTTGAAAATGAAACGGTGAAGGAAATACTAGAGGAAAAGCCGAAATTAACAGAAATATAGTGGAAGATAGCCATTTTACTTAGTTCCATAAAAAAAGCCGTTTCACTTTTAAATGAAACGGCTCTTGATTTTTTTTAAAGGTTATTTAAAGCTTTTTAAATCGCCTGAACCATTAACGAGTATAGAAGTGATTTTACCGGAGAACACAACTTCACCCATTGCGATTGTTACAGCATGAGGAAAT
>CAIYXD010000290.1 GCA_903930085.1 uncultured Flavobacteriia bacterium | reverse complement strand
CTTTCAGATTTGCGATGAAAATGGGTGTATTTTCCCTCCCGATCAGTCTGCAAAAGTAAAAGTTTCCGGTTTTAAACCAAGCACTGAAATCAGTATATCCGTAGATGGCAACACAGGAAACGATGTGCTTTCGCCACAAACGGATGCAAAAGATTCTTCAAAAGCTGCGCAAACAGAAATCACAGAGAATCCTGAAATAAAGCAAGCTACGAAGCCTGCTGTGAAATCAAAAAGTTTGTGGTTAATATTTTTCGAAGGGTTTGGCTGGGGATTCATCGCCTTGCTAACGCCGTGTGTTTTCCCTATGATTCCAATGACGGTTTCTTTTTTCACGAAACAATCCAAATCAAGGGCTAAGGGAATTGCAAATGCATTAATTTATGGTTTTTCCATCATTGCAATTTATGTTTCGTTGGGTTTAATTATCACCCTTGTTTCGAAAGATCCATCTGCACTGAATGCGCTTTCTACTAATGTATATATGAATATTATTTTCTTTGCGATTTTCATGGTGTTTGCATTTTCGTTCCTTGGCGCATTTGAAATTAGAATGCCTTCTAAATGGGTGAATAAAGCAGATAGCCAGTCGGATAAAGGCGGTTTGATTGGAATATTTTTCATGGCATTCACCTTGGCTTTGGTTTCGTTTTCTTGTACCGGTCCAATAATTGGGTCCTCTTTGGTTCAAGCCTTGAGTTCTGGCTCAATCCTCGGACCTGCAATGATTATGGCTGGATTCTCCACAGCTCTTGCTTTGCCATTTACCTTATTCGCAATTTTCCCAAGTTGGTTGAACTCCATGCCGCAGTCGGGAGGTTGGTTGAATTCGGTTAAAGTAGTTTTAGGATTACTCGAAATTGCCTTGGCGCTCAAGTTTTTAAGCATGGTAGATTTGGCGTACCATTGGAATATCTTAACGCGTGAATTATTCGTTGCAATGTGGTTTGTTTTATTTGCAATAATGGGAATTTACCTCCTCGGAAAATTGCGTTTTTCGCACGATTCACCAGTGGAAAGGATTTCGGTTCCCCGTTTTATGTTTGCGTTTTTAGCTTTGTCCTTTTCGATTTATTTATTACCTGGAATGTGGGGAGCACCATTGTCTATGATTGATGGAATTGCGCCACCTCGAACGCATTCAGAAGATAATTTTAGATTTGTGCGCGGCAGTGGCGAAAGTGCAGCAGCAAAAGATCCGTTGACAATGGAATATGCCCAATACATGCACGAAGTTGGTGATGGATCCATCAAAGTTTTCCACGATTTAGAAAAAGGAAGAGAATACGCAAAGAAGGTGAACAAGCCAATCTTATTGGATTTTACGGGTCACGCATGTGCGAATTGCCGTAAAACAGAATCTACCGTTTGGACGAATGATGCGATACGACCAATTCTACAAAATGAGCTGGTAATTGTTTCTCTGTATTGCGATGACCGCGAACTTTTACCGGAATCGGAATGGGTATATTCCGAAAGTATCAAAGGGAAAATAAAAAATGTTGGCAATAAAAATTCGGATTACCAGATTAAGAAATATGGTCAAGTTTCCCAGCCTTTATATGTTATTCAGGGGCAGGAGGAAAATGAT
>CAIYXD010000289.1 GCA_903930085.1 uncultured Flavobacteriia bacterium | reverse complement strand
TCCACGAACAAACGAATCGGTGAAAATATGGAAGGAACTTTCGTAATAGGTAGCAGCCAATAGATCAGCATTTTTGTCTTTACACAATTGAAAAATGTTTTCTTCAAATCCCTTTCCTTCCAGAAATTCGATTGAAAATGGTATGCTATGATCTTCCAAAAAGTTACCTGCCACAGTAAAGTTTAAATCCATTGTTCGTTTAAAAATTGGATCTTCTTGACGTGCGCCTACTAAAATGATTTCTGCGTCAAATAGATGACTCAAGCGCGCAGCGGATTTAACAATTTGCAAACTTTCTTTTTGTAAGTCAATGGTCATAACAATTTTCTTTATTTTATGGAAAACTGTTTCTTCTTGAACGATGATTAAGGGAACCTTGCTATTCTCAACTATTTTAAAGGCATAGCTTCCAAACAGTTTACGCAAACCACTTGCTCCATGTGTTCCTAATACTATCATTGAAGCATTCAGTGTTTCAGCAATCAAAGCAATACCCGTATTTACTGCGCCTTTAATTACGCGAGTTGAAAAGTTTTTAAATCCAACTAAATGCGATTCTGCAAAGGCTGTTAATTTCAATTCGGCAGCCGTTCTATCATCTTCTGATTTAACCACATGAATCAGCAAAACCTGATCGTTTTCTTTTGATAAGTGGGCCGCAAATTTAGTTGAACTGATTGATACTGGCGTAAAATCAACTGGCACTAAATAAAGTAATCCTTTTTCCACGTTTACAATTTTTATAGTCTAAAATTACGCGCTAAAAAGGATCTTTCTGATGGTTTCTATCAGCTGGAAAGCTGATTATTATCAGGTTTTAAAGTTCAATTTGGTCTAGATTAGTTCCTCCCCATTCAATAACCGTAAAACCAGTTCTGTCAATTGGCACTATTTCTTGGGCTTCGAATTCAAATGGCGAATCAATGGATAAAGGTTGAGTAAGAATATAAATGCGGTAAACGTGATCTGGTTTTGGGGAAATGGTTAAATCCGCAAATTTGTTACATTCTTCATTTATGACAAAGTGAACATAGTTTCGTTCGTTTTTCATTAGTTGTGGTCCCCAATAGGTGATGAAATCAGCCATTTCTTTGTCGTTTAATCCAAATTCATTCAGCTTTTCTTCTAAAAATTGAATAGTAGAAGAACGATCAATTGCAAATCCTTTAGAATAATCAATAGATTCAGCTGAAATATCTTGTTTGGCCTCCCAAAAAAGATAATTATATGTTTTGTCACCAAAAGTTAAATTTCCAGTTGGATCAGCTTTAAAATCCCAGCCTGTATCGTATGCAGGATAAGAGAATGCTAATTCTCCTTTGGGTTCAAGTTTCACATTTAAATCTGTCAAAATAGTTGGGTAGAAATAAAGAACTGGTTTTTCAATTACATTTTGATTTGGATCAAATGCTTCTTGAAAATAACATGAAACGAAAGCTTTCTGTTGGCTTGTAATCGTAAAAATATTTGTAGTAATCTCATAATATTCATTGTTTAGCAAAAGTTGAAAATAGTAGATTCCTGGTTTTACCTTTACTTCAAAAAAGCGTTTTTTCCCAAGATAAACGGATTTCCCTGGTCCACCATTGTAATCATAGACAATTCCTAAATCAAGATTTTTTGGCAGGTTCGGAAAGTTAAAATAGAACATGGATTCGTTT